>NZ_JAHLZC010000005.1:0-27727 GCF_025128215.1 Synechococcus sp. CS-197
AGAATGCTCCGAAGAGCGGTTACGGAAGGGCAGGATGCCCTGCCAACCAAGAGTGTAAAGCAACATTGCGGAAGTTATCCAGAGCTTTATGAAGTCGTTGTGAAGAAGCGTTGAGCTCCGCCCCGTCTCGACCCTTGGGGATCGACGGCCGCTAAAGAATGGCTTAAGGTTCTTAGAGTGAGTCTTAAGGAGACGCGTGTGGTCTTGATCCGCTGGCTGATCGCTGGCCAACGTCTCGAGGAGACCGTGCCGACCAAGCACGCGCGCCACAGACGCAACGAACTGGTTGCCCAAGGCGCTGTTGTGTACTGGAGCGAGAGACTGGCCGAAAGCCACTGACCCGCCAAACTGAAGCAACTGAAATCAGCGGTCATGCCCCTGAGGTTGCGAACCACGTTCAGGCACTTGTCCTCAGGAGGCCTAGCACTGTTCACCCTCGGGCTTCTCAGCTCTTGCCAGACAACAGCGGATCGCACCAACAGCGACGCCCCTTCGCAAGCGCAAGCGATTCAACAACTGGACGCTCGCCTCAAACGACTCGAACAACGGCTCGACACGGCAGCGCCCGTGCCAGATGAAGGCGATCGCGTCCCCCCCGGCCCAATCAAATCCATCACCTTCCGCAGCGGTACGGCGGATGACCGGGTGCGCATTTACTGGGCCAATGGAGAGCGCTCAGACCTGCCCTGCACCCTTGAGCAAGGCACCTGGGCCTGTGGCTGAGGAAGGCTCCCAGTCACACCGAGACACGCCTGGTGCTCAGGTTGGTCATGCATCAACAGTGCGGAGCCTTCAAGGTGAGGTTGATCAACTCACGCTCGTGATGCGCCGCTTTGCTCTCTTCATCGGGTTGACACTTGGTCTCAGCACCGGATTGATGGTGCGGGCGGACCAGTCCCTGCCGTTCGCCCAGACCAAAGCGGCCAACCTGGCTCGAATGCGGGCGGAATCTCTCAATGGAGGTCTTGGGGCCTACCGCGCTGCAGGCTGCATGTACGAGACGGGGGGCACTTCATGTCTTGCATCCAAAACCAGCGAAGGCTTTCTCTTCCGGTTTGAGGGGGGCCCTCCAGGCTGGGAGCAGCAGACCCCACCCCGTCCCTCGCTTGAAACCAGTGTTCTGGTGTCCAAGGATGGAGATCGGATCTTGGAAGTTCCTTACAACGGCCCCTTGCGCTGACGAACAAGTCTCAGCGCAATGTTGTTGACACTCCATCGCTCAGTGAGTGCCATAGGAGAGGTTTTCAAAAGACCATGAACCTTTCCACTGTTTCTGCTCTGGCCCTGGTCCTGGGCACAGGCGCCCTTACCGGCGCACCCGCGCTGGCGCAGGCTCCTGTTCCTGCCTCCCAGATCCGAGCCTTGAATCTGGCCCGAAATACCGCCGTCACAGAAAATGGTGGGCTCGGCGTCTATCGGCCCCAGCCGTGCATGTTCAATACCAGTGCAGGCGGTGGAGAGTGCCTGGTGAAGGACGATGCCAGTGGCTACACCTTCAAGTTCCTGGGGGGAGTACCGGGTTGGCCTGAGAACGGAAGCGACCCCACAACGGAAACCGAACTGCAGGTTGCGCCTGACGGCCGCAGCGTGACCAACATCATCTACAACGGATCTCCCCGCTGAGATCAGCCAAGGAGGTTGGCCAAGGCCTCTTTCCAGTCCTTGGGAAGAGGCCAAGCCTCTCGTTTGGTGAAACTCAAGGCGATGGCCTTCTCGGCATAAGCCGCTTCGTTGATAAACACTGGAATCAATCCATCCTCACCCTCAAAAACAGCAGCTTTTGATTCGGCATTGATAAAAAGTGGATCCCCTGCTTTCAAGGGTTGCCAATCGCGGCCCTGAAGATTGGGATGCACCAGGGCATCCGGATCACCGGAACGGCGTCTCGGCACGTCCAGGCTGCCCAGGTGGCGGTGAATCACAACCTGGTCGGGATAGCGAGCAGTCCCGTCACGCACCGACGTGATCGCCGCCATGAGCGCTTCGAGAGCCAGCCGTGTCTGCAGCACGATGTCGGAGCGGCGTACGTTCTGGGGAACCGGCCCCACCTCAATCACCAGTCCACAGGGCCAGCGCTCCGCAAGAAAACCCTGCTGCGCCGCGTCCGCTTCGTGCAGATAGATCGGAAGGCCCAGTCGGTGCTGAACCAACGCCGCCAGTGCCAAATCCACGGGCCTGCGTCCATACACCACCAGGCAATTGCCCATCGCTGAGGTGGTGCTGTGCAGGTCCACCACCAAATCGCAGGGCGTTTGCCCCTCCGGACCGAATTGCTGGAGCAATGCCAGTGCCTGCAACATCTCCCGGTCCGCTTCAGCGGGAACGGTGGAGGCCCTCTCCAGAAGATCGGAGCGGAAGGAACGGTTGAGATCGCGGTCGAGGTAACGCCGGCCCTGCGCGCAAGCCGCTGGATTACCGATCGCCAGTTGGACGTCGAGGCCCTTGGAATCAACGAAATTCGGATGCTGGCGCCACTGGTCAAGCAACCAGGGGCCATTGATCTCATTGCCGTGGGTGCCGGCCACCACCAAAACCCGAGGCCTCACCATTCAGCACCTGACAACGCACCCAGACTGACACCACTCGTCGCGGATCAACAATGGCTCTACCACCTCTGGTTGTTGCCACGGCCAGAGAGGGCTGGCGGTGGCAATGGCGCCAGCTGATGCAGGGGCTTGGTCCGGCCGATGCCGAAGGGCGATATCTGCGCCCTGCAAGCGACCGCATGGACGTGGTGATTCCAGACCAGTCGGAGCTGCAACTCCGTTGCGAGGCCCAACGGCCACGGTTGGTGATCGGCAGAAGCTGCCCCTGGGCCCATCGCACCTGGCTGATGCATCGGCTGCGTCGGCTGGAGGGAACGCTCACCCTGCTGATGGCCACTGCCGACCACCGCGCCGGACGCTGGTCCCTCGTTCCAGCCTGGCTGGACTGTGACTCCCTGCTGGCGCTGTATCGGCACTGCGGCACTCCGCCCCATCACAGAGCCACCGTCCCAGCCCTGATCGATCCAGGACGAGAGGCTGGACTCACGCCCCAACTCCTGGGAAATGACAGCGCGGCACTCACCGAAACACTGAATCAATGGCCAGGGGGAGAAGGAGCCATGGATTTGGCTCCCGCTGCTCTGGCGCCAGGCATTCAACGCTGGATGCAGCTTCTACAGCCTGCTGTCAATGACGGGGTGTACCGCTGCGGCTTTGCACGCACGCAGAAGGCTTACGACGAGGCCAGCGCAGCCTTGTTCTCAGCTCTCAACGCGGTGGAGGCCGCGCTTCAGCACCAGGGCCCCTGGCTCTGCGGCGTGCAACCCACCATCGCGGATGTGTGCCTGTTTCCCACGTTGATCCGCTGGGAGCTGGTGTACGCGCCGCTCTTTGGATGCAACGCCCAACCGTTGTGGATGTTTCCAGCGCTGTGGCGCTGGCGTCAAGCGTTTTACGCCCTGCCAGGGGTTGCCGAAACCTGCGCTGGCGAGGCCTGGCGTGCTGACTACTTCGGCGCCCTGTTCCCGTTGAATCCAGGCGGCATCATTCCAGCGGGGCCTGATCTCTGCACACTGATAGGAAGCTCACCGGCATTGCCATGACCGAGGCCGATCTCCAGAAGGCCGATCCCCGATACGAAGGCTTTTACGGCACTTACACCATCACCGAGGCGGACCGGCGCGAAGTGCAGCGCTATCGCGTGGCCCTGCTGATCAGTGGCATCGCCTTCAGCGCAGGATTGCTGCAGTGGTGGCAATGGGGCGGACAGCTGGCCTGGCTGTGGGTGCTGCCCCTCGCTGCATCCCTTGGTCTGGCCCTCCATTGGATTCACATCTACCTGCGGCCGCTGCATCGGGCCCTACAGCTCTTCTGGCTCCTGGGATGCCTTGGCTGGGGTGCATTACTGATGATGGCAAGCCCCTCCGCAGCCCTGACCACCCTGCAAAACCATCCGCTCTGGATCCTTGCGGTTGGTCCGTTGTTCGCGGCCTTAGCCGGGATTGGATTCAAGGAGTTTTTCTGCTTCCGGCGCGCGGAGGCGATTGGTTTGACCTTGCTGCTGCCCTTGGCCTTGCTGGGCCGCCTGAGCAGCTTGATGCCCGCTGATCTCTGCCTGGCGCTGCTCGGAGCGGCCGCTCTCTTGCTGCTGGTGCTGGCCCTGCGCAAATTCGGCATCCCCGCCGCTGCCGATGTGGGTGACAAGAGTGTGTTTGCTTATCTGGAGCAGCAGCGCGCCGCTGGAGCCCCGTGAGTCTGATCAGCCTTGTTGATGCGTCGAAAGACTTCGGGATCCGCACCTTGTTTGAGGACCTCACCCTGCATGTACGCGAGGGAGATCGCCTTGGGCTGATCGGCCCCAATGGAGCAGGGAAATCAACGTTGTTGAAAGTGCTCGCAGGAGTGGAACCTCTCGGCAGCGGTGAGCGTCGCTGCTCAGCGCGGCTGCGGGTGGAATTGGTGGGGCAGGACAGTCAGGTGAATCCAGGACTGACCGTGCTGGAGCAGGTCTTCGCTGGATGCGGAGCGAAACGGGATCTGCTGCTGCGTTTCAGCGAGGTTTCAGAAGCCGTTGCCCAGGCCCCGGATGACACGGCCCTGATGGGTGAACTGGGAGCGCTCAGCGAACGCATGGATGAAGAGGAGGCCTGGGCACTGGAGCAGCAGTGCCAGGAGGTGTTGCAACGTCTGGGAATCACCGACCTGCACAGGCCCGTGGAGGATCTCTCCGGCGGGTATCGCAAACGCGTGGGGTTGGCCTCCGCCCTGGTGGCCTGCCCCGATGTTCTCTTGCTGGACGAACCCACGAACCACCTGGATGCCGCAGCGGTGGAATGGCTGCAGAGCTGGCTCGATCGCTATCCAGGCGCCGTGGTTCTCGTGACCCACGATCGGTACGTTCTCGATCAGGTCACGCGCCGCATCGTGGAGGTTGAACGGGGGGTCGCCAGCAGCATCGACGGCAATTACAGCGCCTATCTGCAACGCAAGGCCGACCAGGAAGTGGCCAATGCCGCCGAGGCCGCGCGCTTCAAAAGCGTGATGCGTCGCGAACTGGCCTGGCTGCGCCAGGGGCCGAAAGCGAGAAGCACCAAACAGAGAGCCAGGATCGAAAGGATTGAGGCACTCAAGGCCTCACCGGTGAAGCAAGCCAAGCAGGAGCTGGCGATGAGCAGCGTCAGCCGGCGCATCGGCAAAGTCGTGATCGAGGCTGAAGAGCTCTCTGTTACAGCAGATGGCCAGCCGGGAAGTCCCTCGCTGCTGAGAGATTTCACCTACAGCTTCAGCCCCGAGGATCGGGTGGGGATCATCGGGCCCAACGGCAGCGGCAAATCCACCCTGCTCGATCTCATCGCTGGCCGCCGTCAGGCCACCAGCGGCTCCCTGCGGCTTGGCGACACGGTTCACCTCGGGTACCTCGACCAGCACACCGATGCGCTCAGCGAGGGACGTGGCCTGGAGCGCAAGGTGATCGAATTTGTCGAGGAAGCGGCGTCAAGAATCGACCTTGGTGGCGAACAGCTCAGTGCATCCCAGCTTCTGGAGCGGTTCCTGTTTCCTCCAGCCCAACAGCACAGCCCTCTGAACAAACTCTCAGGTGGCGAACGCAGGCGTCTGAGCCTGTGCAGGATGTTGATCCAGGCACCCAACGTGCTGTTACTGGACGAACCCACCAACGATCTCGACGTCCAGACCCTGAGCGTCCTCGAAGATCTACTCGAGGACTTTCGTGGTTGCGTCGTGGTGGTGTCGCACGATCGCTATTTCCTCGACCGCACCGTTGATCGGTTGTTCTGTTTCGACGACGGCCGCCTTCAGCGATTCGAGGGCAACTACAGCGCTTTTCTCGACCACAAACGTGCCTTGGAGAAGAGCAGCTCCACTCCGTCGTCCGTTGCGAAGGAGTCCGCCAGCCCCAAGAAGAAACCTGCGAAATCCACCGATTCAGGCCCACGCCGCCGCAGTTTCAAAGAGTCCAGAGAGCTGGAGACACTGGAGCAGACACTGCCAGACCTGGAAAAGCGCAAAGCTGATCTGGAAGCAGCGATCGGATCAGGCCAAGGAGACCTCACCGTTCTCAGTCACGATCTGGCGGCACTGCTTGAGCAGCTGCAAGACAGTGAAGAGCGCTGGTTGGAACTCAGTGAACTGGCTCCTTGAGGGAGCGGCGCCGTCGACGGGGATGGGAGGGCTCTGCCGGCAAAGGGCAACTCAAAGGAGCCTGGGGCCGTCCTGCCCATGGAGCCGGCTCAAATCGCCCACCGGACGCTTCCGCCAGCTTCATCGCTGTGGGCTTGTAATCACTCCCCGAACGATGCAAGGCCATCTGATCCCCCATCTGCCGCAGGTAGAGATCCAATGACCACTGCACCGTGTTGTGTTCAAACGCTTCGCAGGCTTCCTTGATGGAACAGAACCGTTGGCTGACAAGCCCTGAAGGAGCGCACTGTTTCCACTTCAGCACTTCCTGAAAGGTCAGTCCCGATCGCCACTGACGTTGCTCTGAGAGGTAGCAAAAGCCTTCTGGGCCGTTGATCCAGAACACCCTTCCCTCTTCGTCCATGAAGTGGCGACCTTGTCGCTGCTGGATCCTCACCATGGGATCGATGCAGAAGCTGATTTCTTGGTAGCCGTCAACACCAGAGCCTGGCAAGCGTCTTGTTACGGAAACCTCGTCTCCGCTCCCATCGCTGGCATGTCTGTTCAACAGCCGTATGGTGTGGAGGTCGCCATTGGCCTGGACGCGCCAACGATTCCATGAAATCCATCGACGAGCACATCAAAAAGGACCAGACCGATCTCGAGTCGGCCAAGGCAGAAGGCAACGATGCCAAGGTTCGTCACATCAGTGAAGAGCTGGAGTCTTTGCAGGAATACAAAAAGGAGCACCCCGAGGATTCCCACGATCCAACGCCTCTGGAGCTTTACTGCGAGGCCAACCCCGAAGCTGACGAATGCCGGGTCTACGACGACTGACGCTTGATGACGCGCTAGTTAAGTCCACGAAAAAGCGGGGCCGCGGCCCCGCTTTTTGATTGGCAAAGCGCCTGGCCCTGCGGACCCGATCGCTCACTGCTCCTCGTTGAAGTCCGCAGGGCTACCGGTGAGGCTGCAGACCACCGACTCTTCGGGCTTCATCTCACGAATTTCGGCGATCGGACGCCCGCGACGGCGCAGGGCTTCGATCTCTTCACGGGTCTGGCAGCGGGCGATCAGTTGTCCCTGATCGTCAAAGCAACTGAAAAAGGTCATTCGTTTGCATGCATCCTCATGTCCTTTATCGCCAGGACGCTGGCATCAGACAAGGGCGGATGTGCCCCTCCACACCGGGGCAAACCGATTGCTGTCACACACCCAGCAGCTGCCAAACCTGATCCAGAAGGGCATCGAGCCCTTTGCCCATCACAGCGGAAATCAGCAGCGGGCGATGCCCACTGGAAGCCTCCAACCGTTCCAGCAGATCATCGCGTCCCTGCTCATCGAGCAGCTCAAGTTTGTTCAACACCAGCAGACGTGGACGGCTCACCAAGCCATGGCCGTAGGCCTCCAGTTCCTTTTCCACCACCCGAAGGTCCCCCACGGGATCGTCGGCGCCGCTGTCCACCAGATGAATCAACAGGCGGGTGCGCTCGATGTGGCGTAGGAAGTCATGGCCCAGGCCAGCGCCTTGGGCGGCTCCAGCAATCAATCCCGGAATATCCGCAAACACGGTGCCGTCCCCCGAGGGCCTGCGCACCACGCCGAGATTCGGCACCAGGGTGGTGAAGGGATAGTCGGCAATTTTGGGACGGGCTGCAGAGAGAACACTGATCAGGGTGCTTTTTCCTGCGTTGGGGAGGCCGATGATTCCCACCTCAGCCAGCAGCTTGAGCTCGAGTTGCAGCGGCCACTCCTCGCCATCCCTGCCTTCGGTGCACTTCTCAGGAGCGCGATTGCGATTGCTGAGGTAGTGCGCATTGCCAAGACCACCTCGACCACCGAAGGCCACCGTGAGCCGTTCGCCTGGATTCGTGAGATCACCCAACAGGATCCCCGTCGTGAGATGGCGCACCTCGGTGCCACACGGCACCTTGATCACCAGAGGTTGGCCGGAGGCACCGGTGCAGCGATTGGGACCACCCCGACGCCCGTCGATCGCGGCGAACAAGCGCTTGTATTTGAAATCAAGCAGCGTCTGAAGGTTGGAATCAGCCTCCAGCACCACATCGGCGCCGTGCCCACCATCGCCGCCCGATGGCCCCCCGGCAGGGACGTACTTCTCCCGTCGGAAGGCGACGATGCCGTCGCCGCCGCGCCCTCCCCGCACGGTGATGCGTGCCTGATCGATGAACTGCACGAAACCCCTCGATGGGCCCAACCACCAACCCTAGGATCGTGCAGTGCCGGAGATTGGGCTTGGCAGGCGTTTGCTTCGAGGCGCTCAGCAAGAGCTACCCACCCCGGGGAGGATCCGATCCGGTCGAGGTGATCCGTGAACTCTCCCTCTCGATTGAAGACGGGGAATTTCTGGTTTTGGTCGGCCCTTCAGGCTGCGGGAAAAGCACGCTGTTGCGTTTGATGGCGGGCCTGGAGACCCCAACGTCCGGAGAAATCTTGATCGGAGACCAGCCCGTCAGCCGGCTGCGTCCGGCCCAACGCAATGTGGCGATGGTGTTCCAGAGCTACGCGCTCTATCCCCACCTCAGCGTGCGCGACAACCTGGGGTTCGGGCTGAGGCGCAGCCGCAGGCGGAGCGTGCTGCAGCAGATCGAGGACCAGCTCCATCGCACCACCCGGCGTTTTCCTCCGCGTCTGTCGTGGACATCGCCACGGGAAGCACGCCTGGAAATCCGGGTGAATGAGGTCGCGGAGGCCCTGGAACTGGATCAGCTGCTGGATCGACTCCCCAAGGAACTGTCTGGAGGCCAAAAACAGCGAGTGGCGCTGGGACGGGCCATGGCACGGCAACCAGACGTCTTTCTGATGGATGAACCTCTGAGCAATCTCGATGCCAAGTTGCGCGGCAGCACCCGCACGCGCATCGTTGATCTGCAGCGACAGCTGGGCACCACCACGCTGTACGTGACCCATGACCAGGTGGAGGCCATGACCATGGGCCACCGGATTGCGGTGCTCAATCAGGGCCGTCTGCAGCAGCTGGGTACACCGATGGAGCTCTACCGCTGGCCCTCGAACCTCTTCGTTGCCCAGTTCATCGGAAGCCCGCCGATGAATGTGCTTCCCGTCACAGTGGCTTCCGCGGGAACCCTGCTGCTCGGTGAGCGTCGTCTTCCGGTCGAAGGCGCCCTGGCCGATGCGCTGCCCGCTCTAGAAGGCCAGCAGTTGAACGGCGGAATCCGCCCGGAACAGCTTCGGATTGCTCCAGCAACCAACCGCAATCTTCCCGCGGATGTGAGTCACAGCGAGGTGTTGGGCAACGAACAACTGATCACCTGCCGGCTCCTGGATGGCGGCCACTTAATCCAGGTTCGCGCCGATCCCGACCTGGACGCTCGCCCCGGATCCCGCGTGCACCTGGAAGCCGAACCCAGTGCATGGCGACTGTTCGATCGCCTCGGCGAGGCGATTGCCCGGCCCCAGCCATCCCGGTCGAACGACAACGAGCCGCTTCTGCCCAACTTGAACTGATGCTGCCGCTTGGGAAAGCGCTCAGCGCACCCACACCACGCTGCAGCCTGCCCCCCCGTCTCCCTGGTCAGCATCCACAACCCGTTCCACATAGGCCAGGGACTGGAACCAGTCCCTGAGGCCACGTTTGAGCCGTCCAGTGCCGATGCCGTGAATCACCCACACCGGACCGCTCGCACCGCGCAGCACCTCTTCCACAGCCGACTCGGCTTCATGAACGCGCATTCCGCGCACATCCACGGTGTTCCTTGATGTCCGCACCTCGGCACTGCCGCTGCCGCGCCGCGCCTTCACCTGCACCTGAACCACCGGAGCAGCCGGGGGATCGGGTTTGCGTCCGTCCAGGCTTTCAACGCCCGAGAGCTCCACAGTGCTGCGCATCACCCCGCAACGCACCTGGAGCTGCAGCCCATCGGCGGACACCTTCAGAACCTCAGCGGCCTTGCCGAGGGCCAGCAAGCGGATGCGATCGCCCACTTGCGGGCGCCAGCCTTGGTGCCGGCGACGTTCCGGCTCAGGGCGGTGGCGATCCTCGAGTTTGCGCAAGCGCTGCCCTGCTTTTCGGGCGGTTTCGCCATCAGCACGATCATCGCGGAGCCGCCGGATCAGCTGACGCACTTCTTTCTGTCCAGCACGGATCGAGGTCTCCAGGCGCTGTCGTCCCTGTTCCTGCCGTTCCGCGGAATGCTGTTTCTGCTTCTCCCAACGCTGCAGGAGTTCCTCATGCAGCAATTCGGTTCTTGCCAGCAATGCCGCAGCATCTTCCGCCGCGGCCTGTTGGCGCATGCGCTGTTCTTCAAGACCACGGATCACGGTGTTCACCTCACCATCTCCTGCAGGGGAGAGCAGGGCGCGAGCGTCATCGATCACACTGGTCTCCAGCCCTAACCGGGTGGCGATCGCCAGGGCATTGCTCCGACCCGGGATCCCCCAGAGCAGGTGATAGGTGGGCGACAGCGTGTCGCTGTCGAAGGCGACTGAAGCGTTCTCAAAGCGAGCATCGCTGTACTTGAGAGCCTTGAGCTCACCGAAATGGGTGGTTGCCACGGTGAGCCGCGCACGGTCGGCCAGGGTGCGCAACAGTGCCGTCGCCAAAGCCGTGCCCTCACTGGGATCAGTGCCGGCCCCCACTTCATCCAGCAACACCAGAGCAGGGGCCGGCCCGGAACGAATCGCCTCCAGGATGCGACCGATCCGTTTCACATGGCCGCTGAAGGTGGACAAGCTTTGCTGCAGCGATTGCTCATCGCCGATATCAGCGAGCACCTGGGCACACCAGGGAAGGGTGGGACTGCCCGTGCATGGCACCCAGAGCCCTGCCCGGGCCATCAAGGCGGCCAAACCGATGCTCTTCAGGGTGACGGTTTTACCGCCGGTGTTGGGGCCAGTGATCGCCACCACCCGCAGCGATGACGACACCTCGACGCTGACGGGCACCACGCTGGGACCCTGCTCGTTGCGCTCCTGCCACACGAGCAGAGGATGGCGCAGGGTTTTCAGCTCGAACGGTGCATCAACGGCCGACTCCAGGCGGGGAGGAACCGCACCGAGCCACTGCCCGTAGCGACCGCGGGCGAGGGCCAGATCCAGCTTGAGCAGCACTTGCATCAGATGCTGGAGACCCTCAACCTGCTCAGCGACGGCCGCGCTGAGCTCAGCGAGCACGCGCTGCTCCTCCTCGCGGATCCGGCCGTCCACGTTGGCCAGCTTGTTCCCCAGGTCAATCACCACCTTGGGTTCCACGAACACGGTGCTGCCGGACGCGGAACTGTCGTGCACCATTCCCGGACATTGCCCACCGGCACCGGCTTTGACGGCCAGGACGGGTCGGCCGTGGCGCTCGGCGATCACGGTGTCCTGGAGATGGGCCGCCCAACGTCTGATCACGTCCTGCAGCCTGTCCCGTCGCTTGGCCCGCAGCTCCTGCCACTGCCGCCGCAGACCATCGAGGCCCGGGCTGGCGCGATCCGCAACCCGTCCCCCTTCTTCGATGGCGAATTTGAGGCGCTGCTCGAGATCAGGGAAGGTCGCCACATCCTCGAGCAGGGTCGTGCAAACGGGACGCAATTCCGGTTCATCGATCTGTCGACGCAACCGACGCGCGGCGGCCAGGGTGTCTGCCACCTCCAAAAGCTCCTCACCCGAGGCGGTTCCCCCTTTGCTGCAGCGCAACAGGGTTGGCGCGAGATCACGCACACCCTGAAAACTCAACCCCCCGTCGAGAACACCATCCAGAGAGGCCATCTCCAGGGTCTGTGCCTGAAGCGTGAGGCTGGCTGGGAGCGAGTCTGGAAGGGGATCGCCCTTGCAGTGTCGACGCCCCTGCACCGTGCTGGCGAAACTGGCGAGGTGTTCACAGAGCCGCGGCCACTCGAGCAGCTCCAGGGTTTCCTGAAGTGCAGACATCAATCGGCTTCGGTTGCACCTGGCTGATTGGAGGGAATGCCACCAGGGGGCTCATAAAGCATTTCCAGCCAGTTGCCCTCCGGATCCCGCAGGTAAAAGGAGGCGGTGCCATCGCGGTGATCATGAACGGCACCCACAGCCACACCTGCAGCCTTCAATTGATCGTGAACCGCATCCACTTCGGCACGGTCACGGAAGTGGAACGCGAAGTGTGGCCCTGCAGCTTTGTAGTTCGGCCCCAGCAAAGCGAGACCGTCACGGGACTTGGCGGCTTCCATGTAGCACCAATCGTCTGCATTCCAGACCATCTCCATTCCCAGCTGGGAATAGAAAGCCACAGCCCTATCCATATCTTCAACGCGGATGGCGACGTGGCCTAGGCGCTCCACCACTGGCATGGACCGGATTTCGAATCAGATCATTCTGAATGGTGCTCGACGTCAGACGAGAGCACCATGGGGTTGTTCTGGTTGAGGGTCGACCTCCCAGCGCGAGGTGCCTGGGCAAAAGAAATGCTCAATGACGTATGGCAGACACATCCAATCGATAAGCAGATCAATCCACTCCCAAGCAGCACCAATCCCTCGGAGCGGTCTTGACGATCACCGCCGGTGAGCAGATGCCCTGAAAGAACGAAGGCAATGGCTGCACAAACAAATGGCAGAGGGCTCCAGAAACACGACGGACGAACTGAAGCCATAAACAGACATGCACTGAGGTCTGGATAGCTCGCTTTGGCTACTCCTGCAGCAACCACTCAGCGGCATCACAAGCGTGATAAGTGAGGATCAGATCCGCACCGGCACGCTTGAAGCTGAGCAAGGTCTCCAGCACCACGGCTTTCTCATCGATCCAGCCGCGCTCGGCCGCCGCTTTGACCATGGAATACTCACCACTCACGTTGTAAGCGGCGATGGGCAACTCCGACTCTTCCCGCAGGCGGTGAATGATGTCGAGATAGGCGAGTCCGGGTTTCACCATCATGATGTCGGCCCCTTCCTGCTCATCGAGCTGGGCCTCCGTGATGGCTTCCCTGGCATTGGCGGGATCCATCTGATAGGTGTCTTTGTTCTTGGGAATGGGCTTACTGCCGGCAGCGCGGGGCGCTGAATCGAGCGCTTCCCGGAACGGGCCGTAATAGGCCGAGGAGTATTTGGCGGTGTAGCTGATGATTCCCACATGCTCGAAGCCCTCGTCGTCGAGCGCTTCACGGATCGCACCAACCCGCCCATCCATCATGTCGCTGGGTCCGATCAGATCCGCACCGGCTCTGGCCTGAGCAACCGCCTGCTTGCAGAGCAACTCAATCGTTTCATCGTTGAGCACCACCCCCTGGTCGCTGACGATGCCGTCATGGCCATCGCAGGAGTAAGGGTCGAGGGCCACGTCCGTCATGATCGCCATCTCGGGAAGCTCCTGCTTGAGCTGTCGAATGGCCCGCGGGATTAACCCGTTCTCGTTGAAGCATTCCGCACCATCTTCGGTTTTGAGTCCCTCCGACACTTTCGGGAACAACACCACACAGCGGATTCCGAGATCCCAGGCGCGCCGCACCTCACCGCTGAGCTGCTCCAGACTCCAGCGCTTGGCCCCGGGCATGGCCCCGATCGGCTCCACAGCTGCGCCTTCATGCACAAACAGCGGATAGATGAAATCGGCAGCTGAGAGGCTGGTCTCACGCACCATGGCCCGCAGGGAAGCGGTGCGGCGCAGACGGCGTGGGCGGTAGGTGAGGTCCATCAGCGGGCCAATTCAAGGTTGCGATCGTAAGCCGCAAACCTGGACGACTCCTCAAAGCCGAGCGGTTTGCAGCCAGTCGCGGCGGGGGTCATCGCCGCGCTCCTCACGCAAGCGCTCAAGCAGGGAACGCTGCGTTTCAGACCATTGAGGCGGCCACTGCAGGGTGAGTGTGAGCAGAAGATCTCCGCGACCGGTTTTCAGCGGCCAGCCCTTGCCCTTGAGGCGCAGACTGCGGCCTGGGCTGGTTCCCGCCGGGATCGACACCTCGGCTTCACCGTCCGGCGTCATCACGGTGACGGTGCCTCCGAGCGCCAACTCATCGAGAGCCACAGGGAGATCAGCCCGCAGCTGATCTCCCTCGAAACGCCAGACAGGATGGGACTGAACCTCCAGGTTCAAGTAGAGATCACCGCGACGTCCCGTTCCCGGTTGGAGGTTGCCCTTCCCTTTAAGGCGCAGGCGAGACCCCGTCTTTACACCCGCTGGGATCCGCACCTGCACCCGTTCATCATTCACCGAAAGGGTGCGTTCAGCACCACGAAAGGCCTCAGCAAAGCTCACCTTCACTGTGGCTTCTGCATCGAGATTCACTGGAGGGCGGGACGCTCCTCGGGGAAAGCCGCCGCCAGCAAAACCACCGGGGAAACCACCACCCGCGAAACCGCCCGGCGCGCCACCAAAGCCACCAGCACCCGGACCGCCAAAACGGCCGAGCAGGTCATTGATGAAATCATCGAAATTGCCGTACCGGCCAAAATCCACATCCACACCACCGGCACCGCCGCCGGCCTGGTTCCAGTACTGCCCAAATTGTTCGTAGCGCTTGCGCTTCTCAGGATCCGAGAGAACCTCGTAGGCCTCACTCACTTCCTTGAACTTGGCCTCAGCGTCTTTGTCTCCGGGGTTCACATCCGGGTGGTACTGCCGGGCCAGTTTGCGGAACGCCCTTTTGATGGCGTCAGCATCGGCTCCACGATCCACACCGAGCACCTTGAAGTAATCGCGGTACCCACTGCCTGCCATGGTGATCGTTCAGCCCGAAGACTCCACTACAACTGAGTCTCCCAGTTCCATCCTGAGTTCGGCACCTTGGCCGCAGGCCGGATGCCCGTACGCCCGAACGCACGTACATTTTCAAAATGAACCGACTTTTTCTTCTCGGCACGCTCTCCAGTGCGGGGCTTGGTCTTCTCGGTGCGGGGATGGTGCACTCAGCTCCCGACCCAGCGGCTCTGGCTGACCATCTCAGCGAGACCAAGGTTCTGTACTACGGATCCTGGCGGTGTCCCGCCTGTCAGGCGCAAGGTCGTCTATTTGGCGATGCGGTCACCAAGCTTCCTTACGTGGAATGCGCCAAACCCCAGGAGCTGCCTATTCAGGCCGCTGCCTGCAAAACAGCCAAGATCCGCGCCTATCCAACCTGGATCTTGCCGTCAGGTGAACGCCGCGAAGGGGTGCAATCACTGGAGGAACTTGAGGTTTGGTCAGGGATGAGCCCAACCCCCTGAGGTGATGAACCAACGCAGGCACGCTGTCATTCATGGTTTCAGCTGGAGCCATTGGCGTGGAGATCTCTCCGGCGGGCTCACCGCAGCGGTTGTGGCACTGCCCCTGGCATTGGCCTTCGGCAATGCCGCCCTCGGACCGGGTGGAGCCATTTATGGGCTCTATGGAGCCATCGTGACCGGATTCCTCGCAGCTCTGCTTGGGGGAACACCTGCCCAGGTCAGCGGACCAACGGGCCCGATGAGCGTCACCGTGGCTGGCGTTGTCGGCAGCCTTGCGGCTGTCGGCGTCAGCCGTGAACTCAGCAGCGGGGAGCTGCTGCCGCTGGTGATGGCCGCCGTGGTGATCGGAGGACTCTTTCAGATCCTGATGGGAGCGCTGAGGCTCGGGCGGTACATCACGCTTGTGCCTTACTCGGTGGTCTCCGGTTTCATGACCGGCATCGGGGTAATCATCCTCTGCCTGCAAATCGGCCCGTTGCTGGGAATCAACAGCCGCGGCGGCGTGTTGCAGTCGTTGCAGATGGTGCTCACAGAGTTCAGTCCCCAGCCGGCGGCGCTGCTGGTGGGTGCCACCACCCTGCTGGTGGTGTTCGGCTGTCCGCGCCGGCTCAGCCAGGTGATTCCGTCACCCTTGATGGCACTTGTGCTGATCACGCCTCTGTCGCTGTGGCTGTTTCCAGACCAGCTGCCGCGCATTGGCAGCATCCCAGAAGGGGGACTGAGTTTCACCTTGCCGAATTGGCAGGAGCATCTGCCGGTTGTGCTGCGGGCTGGCTTGGTGCTGGCCCTTCTTGGCGCGATCGATTCGTTGCTCACCTCCCTGGTTGCCGACAACATCAGTCACACCCGGCATCGATCCGATCGCGAACTGGTGGGCCAGGGCGTCGCCAACAGCGTGGCCGGTCTCTTCGGCGGGCTTCCAGGTGCAGGGGCCACGATGCGCACAGTGATCAACATCCAATCCGGGGGGCGCACGCCCCTCTCGGGGATGACCCACTCGATCGTGCTGCTGGTCTTGCTTTTGGGCGCCGGACCTCTGGCCGAAGGGATCCCCACCGCCCTTTTGGCGGGAATCCTGATCAAGGTGGGCGTCGACATCATCGACTGGGGGTTCCTGCGCCGCGCCCACCGGCTCTCCTTCAAGACGGCTTTGGTGATGTGGGGTGTTCTGCTGATGACCGTGTTCTGGGACCTGATCGGCGCAGTGCTGGTGGGAATGTTCGTGGCCAACCTGCTCACGATCGAGTCGCTCACCGCCCATCAGCTCGGCACCATGAACCAACACCAGGAACCGCTGAACGCTGAAGAGCAAACCCTGCTGAAACGCTGCGGAGATGATCTGATGCTGTTCAGGCTGCAAGGGCCTCTCAGTTTCGGAGCAGCCAAAGGAATCAGTGAACGGATGATGCTTGTGCGCCAATACCGGATTCTTTTGCTGGATATCACCGATGTCCCCCATCTCGGGGTCACAGCCAGCCTGGCGATCGAGCGCATGGTGCAGGAGGCAGCACAGCACGACCGTCAGGTGCTTGTGGCCGGCGCAGCCGGCAAGGTGAAACGACGGCTTGAGCTCTTCGGCATTCCAGCGCTCGTTGATACCCGCCTCGAGGCCTTACGTGTGGCCGAACAGCGCCTCAACAGTTGATGATTCGGCGTCACCGCCCTTCGGTGATGGAAGCGATCCCCATGCGCTGCTCAAGCATCTGCGCCGTCTCCTCACGCTCACTGAAACGATCCGCCAGCTGGCGCTGATTGGGACGGATTAGAAGGGTGAAGCGAATCAATTCCTCGCACACATCAATCAAACGCTCGCGATACGCGGAGTGCTTCATCGTGCAGTCGTCGTTGAATTCAGCCGTGGAGCGGGGAACACTGCTCTGATTCGGGATGCAGATCATGCGCATCCAGCGTCCAAGAATGCGAAGACTATTCACGGTATTAAACGACTGAGACCCGCCCGATACCTGCGCGAGGGCAAGGGTTTTCCCTTGGGTGGGCCTGGAGGCGCCACTTTGAAGCGGGATCCAGTCGATCTGATTTTTGAAAACACCACTGAGATTTCCGTGCAGTTCTGGTGAACACCAGAACTGCCCCTCCGACCAAGCCACCAAATCCCTGAGCTCCTTCACCTTCGGATGATCCGACAACTCGGAGTCAAAAGGGGGAAGATCATGGGGATCAAACACCCTGACCTCAGCCCCCATGGCCTCAAGGATGCGCTGGGCCTCGAGGGTGAGGCAGCGCGAGCAGGAGTTGGCACGCAACGAGCCATACAGGGCAAGGATTCTTGGCCGGTGAGTGATCGCTTGAACGGGCTGGAACTGCTCGAAGGAAGGAGCGGGTGGGTAGGAAACCATTGATTCATCAACCAAACTTGATGAATTCAGCCTTACCGGTCTTGGCTTGTATCGCCATAGGGGTGCCCGAACCCCATGGGCGTGGAACCGCACTCGAGCGCAGAAGCTGCAGCAGTTAGAGAACAAGAACCATCGCAACAGCCTGAGGCCGACCTCGGGCTTCCGATCTAAACCACACAAAGGTGCATTCACCCATGATCAATTCTCTTTTGATCGCCCAGCTATTTTTCGCAAGCGATTACCAAGGCTGGGTCGACAGCCAGACCCCTGCAGAACTGTGCCAGGAGTACCAGGACGGAATGATTCAGCAACAGTATCTACCGGGAGGGCGTTCGCAAACGCCCTGCGGTGAGGGAACCTTTGACGACCCCCTGGATTACATCCCTCAATAAAAGAATCAACGCCAATGGCGATTGAGGGGACGATCAGGCATCGAGGTAGGAACTAATCACCGTGCTTTCGATCACGTGACCAGCACCGCGGATCATCTCCTTGTTGTCTTCAAAAATCTTTTGGGCCACCCCAACAGGACCCTGCTGAACTGCGCACACTTTGGTGGGATCATCCTTGCTGACACCACGAAACAGTGATTTCACCCCCACCGCGGCGTGCATTTTGGCAACGTCATCGCTGTCGTAAATCGCAGCCCATTCAGCGAAGGGGACACTGAGATTGAACGTCCAGACCGTGGTTTCCATTGAAGTGATGAGGATGATTGATTGAAGCACCGATTCAGCGATCGATCCGTATTGGCCACAACAGCCAACACTCGAAGTCGCGATCGGAGGGCCTTGCGCGCCAATCAAGACGCACGACCGCTTACGCTTGAACAAATTGTAGCGCAAAGACACCATGGAGTTTTCAATCGTGATTCTCAATCAATTCACAGGCCAATACCCAACAATCGAGTGGATCGACTGGAAAGATGACAACAGCAAGCAAATGAAAAGTGAAGGCGATCACTGGGCCAAGGCGACTCTTTCAGGAACAGACATCTGGAATTGCCTAGACACGCATCAGATCGATCCGAACCACCTCGTGCAATGGAGGCCTCTCAATGACACGCTGCACAAGGTGAGTCTTCCAAGCAGAGTGCGATGAAAGCCGCCTCTGTTCAGGCCAAAACAGCATTGGTCACAGGGTGTTCATCAGGCATTGGCCGAGCCATCGCATTCCAGCTGCGACATCAAGGCTGGCATGTTTATCCAACCGCTAGATCGGAACACGATCTTGCCCATCTGCGCAGCCACGGCTTCCAGGCTCTCCAGCTTGATGTTCTAGATCCAAGCTCTATCCAAGACTGCGTCTCATCCCTCGCCAGGAGGTGTCCAAGCGGCATTGGCGCTCTGGTGAACAATGCCGGCATCGTGATCCCAGGTGCAGTGGAAGACCTCTCACGCGAGGACCTCAGCAAACAATTTGAGGTGAATGTATTTGGCCTGCAGGAACTCACGAACACACTCATTCCGACACTCCGCCATCAGGGGTGGGGGAGGATTGTGCACATCAGCTCGATTTTTGGAGTGCTCACAGCACCCATGGTTGGTGGCTACTGCGCATCGAAATATGCACTCGAAGCACTGGCGAATGCCCAACGCATGGAACTGCGAGGCAGCGGCGTTGCCCTAAGCCTGATCGAGCCTGGGGCCATTCGCTCCAACCTGCGCAGCAATGCCATGAAGCATCTTCAAAACAAGCTCTCAACAAAACACCATTTTCATTCTGAATACAAACAAACGCTCAAAAAACAAACCGCATCAAACCAACAAACAGGGAAAAGGATGCAATCACCTGAAATCGTCGCCCGCAAGGTTCACCACGCGATAGCCAGCAATCACCCAAAGAGACGATATTTTGTGACCAGCGAGGCACAACTTGGCGCCATAGCCAGCAGAGCACTCCCAGACTTCTTGATTGATCGCCTCATGCAATCAATCACACCATGACGGACTGCCAACCATTCAAGTCACGGGAAAACAATATCAATCGCCGAATCATCACTGGCATTCACATAAGCGCTGTGAGTTGGCTGAGCAATATTCATCACGACAATGCGTTGCTCTTTCGTCTCAATAGCATGAAGTGTTCCTACGCCTAGCGCATAGGTGTCCCCAGCCTTCAGTGGATGCACTTCACATGATGCTGGGTCAGGAACTCCATTCCGAATCTTGCTGAGGTGAAGCCAGCCTTCACCATCCTGAACCATAAAGATGTCGATAATCCCATGGCGATGGTAATGAGGTTTTTGAGAGGTATGGGCTGGAATTTCAAACACAACCAATTCGTAATCACCCTGGCGATGCAAAGATCCCTGGAGGACATTGGTCGTCGTCAGCGCTTTACTCCGAAGAATGTCGTTGGAGTTGCGAATAACAGTGAGACCCACAGCTTCTGAAAGAATTGGTTCAAAGCATAAGGACGCTCCCAGACCGATGCAGGAGCAATGACCGATCCTCTGGCCATGCAGTGGTCTGCCTTTTGCATCGAGGCCTGCCAGTGGGGCGGGGAATGGTTCTTTATCTGATGCGAAAGCGCGGCGCATCCAGACGCGAACGATAGGGCTTCACTTGGATGGTCCGAGAAGGTCGCGCAGGCCGGTACCGACGCGTCGGCACCGGTGTGTAACGCTCCGATGGAATTGGTCGATAGCGACGAGCGGGCACAGGCGCGGAGCGCACCTTGTAAGCCTGAACCGGTGAGGCAGGCATCAACAGAATCAATGCGGCGAGCAGAATCTTCGTCATGATGGTTGAGTGAATCAGTTGGGAGCGAACCCCCTCGACTCCTTCAAGATCACAGCCGTAGTGGTGAACGCTGCTGTACAGCCTTGGTGCAGTTGGGGTGCAGTTCTGGTGAATTTGCGGTGAACCGCTCGATGCCAGCGGGGTAGAGCGCTGTCATGGGTTGTGATGACCAAATTGATAGCATTCAGAGCAATGAATCATGCACTGCACTTTGAAAAAGTTTCTCTTAACCGTTATGACACTCATTCCCACTACCTTGGCATCCACCGCCCAAGCAGCCGAATACAAAGGCACCTGTTCGTTCAACTCACTAACGATGCATTGTCTTGTGTCTCAAAACCCATTCACCTTAACGATGCACTGGGCTGACGGTGTCACAGAAACCTATGTGCATCAGGGCAATGGCGTGTTCACTGACAAGAATGGCGGCATTTGGACAAGCAGCACGCACAACAACGACGGAATCCTTTTAAAGCACAAAAACGGTAATTCAATCAGCTTTACAGAAAACCGCTAAACGCGGAGATCAAGTTGCCACATTGCCGACGGGGTGACTGCTTTTCCGGGATATCAATCACAAACACTTGCACCAACAGCCACACTCAGGCAGCAGAATATCAGCCTAACGCTAATCTAGATTCAAATCACGCTTGCAACATGAATCTCAAGCTATACCTTGTTCTTGTTTTAATCGGATCTGCAAAAGCTTCTGCAGCCGTTTATACAACCAAGCCCGACTCCAAATTTTACACTAAGCCAAATGGCAAAAAAATAAACATTGGCATCGTCGAAATGATCGAAACACCACCTCTGCAAAGAAAAGGTGATTAGTGCCTGTTCAAGCTTAGAGACGGTAAAGGAGCTGCCAAGAATCCACCTGCAGGATGGACTTTATGCAGCAATCTGAACAGACTCATTGGCAACTGAGCAGTTTCGATGAATCTTTATTGAACATGGCGATGTCTCCGTTCCCCTTTTGGGTTTTGCAAGGCTCTCAACCGTCAGCCATCATGCCTCCCGATAGGAGATGAGCACGTCAGCGAATCGTCAATTGTTGACTAGTCGTCCCAAGTCGAATGAGGGTTAAACACCTACCCGTACCTTTTTCCTTGATCAGCCACAAATGATTTGTATATGTTGGCTGCGTGAAAGTTTCTCCAGAACCGATTGACGCGTATAATTCGCGAGTGCCGTCAAATGCAATCCAAACGAGATTTGCTGCACGATTACGGTTGTTGGTCACAGTAAACTGTGCATTTCTTTGAGATGGTTTTGATACACCATCAACTCTGCATCTCGCATATGCAGGACTCGCAGAAATAAAAGCGGTGCTGATAACAGCAGCGACAGCAATTGCTTTGAAAAGTTTCATACGTGATAGATGATGTGGAGGTCACCCCTCCTGGGTCTCTTCATTATCCGTCAAGACAGCGGAAGCTATTATGTCGAAAAGCTCTATTCTGACGATTTAAAAAGTTGAATGAATTTAACAGCAATTCCTTGCATATTCGCATCATTAAGACCAACCTCTTCCAACAGTGCAGACAACACCTTGGGAGCGAGCACACCAGCGTCGATAAGTCATGACATTTGAGCCCTCTTTGCACTTAATATTCTCATTAAAATTCATTTCACCAATTGAAAATTTTTTCGCCAAGGTGGAGCAATTGATTGGCGTAGCTTTTGCTGGAGCGCTTCCTAAGAATGTAAACGTAGATCCAATCGTAAATGCAATAATCGTAGTAAGCGCTTTCATTTGAGTCAGCTACTGTGGAGGTCATCCCTCCTGGACCTCTTCACCATCGCCGTTTCTGCCGAAAAGCTAATCCCCCAACTGAGCTATTTATTTTCCCGATTTCAGCCGTCTGACTCCCCCAACTGGTTTACAGCAATGACCCCACCTGCCACGCCAGCAGGCGTTCACCTCCTAAGCCGGCAGGACTTTTTCAACGCAAGCCTCGCCCACACCTGACTGGCCAAGGTCAGTTGGCTTGCCACCATTGGGCAATGAGGATCCCAGCCCTTTTCCTCTCAACAACGATTTTGTTGGCTGCTACTTCAGCTGCCTTCGCGCATGGTGGCGGCTTGGACTCCAGTGGCTGCCACACCAACAGAAAGATTGGTGATCGTCATTGCCATCGAGGCTCTGGCTCATCGTCTAAACGCTCAATTGGCCTTGTCTCAGGTGCTGTTGTCTTGGTCTCTGTCGGTGATGGAGACACCATCAGGGTTAAGGACGCCACGGGCAATCGGGTCACCATTCGACTGGCTTGTATTGACGCACCAGAAACCAGTCAGGGGAACAGTGGTAGTTGGTCCACCAAGACCCTTAAGGGCCTGATTACAGGAAAGTCCATCACTCTCAAGCCTCAGACCAAGGACCATTACGGGAGGACTGTTGCGGAGGTCTATAGCGGGTCTACCAACATCAACCTTCAGATGATCCGTCTGGGTGCGGCGTACCCCTATCGGAAGTACCTCGGTCAATGTGATCGGGCTGCTTACCTATCCGCTGAAGCCTCAGCTAGTAAAAGAGGTATTGGTGTATGGGGCCCGTATCGGCCTAATCAAAAACCTTGGGACTACCGTCGTTCACGCCGAAACTGATGATCCGACTGCTTCTTACTCTGAGCCTGGGCTCACTTCTGTTTGCTCCTGCTTTCCCTGTCTCTGCCGCAGTGCTTGCTGAAGGCGCTCCCAAAAACGGTTACTACTGGCAGAAGTCATCGACTAAATCAGGGTCTATTCGTTATCTCTGCTGCTCACCAAGTTCATCCAAGTTTCAGAATCAATAGAAGTGCAAGGGCGCTGGTGCGGTTAAACATCACTGATGGTTATGAGCACAGAGGGATGAATGGGCTCTGGCTCAAGCGAAGAAAGCGGATCTCAATACGTCGTCGGGAACCTTCATCCAAATTTTTAGCCGGTAAAAAACTACCGTCAGGACCAATAGTACTACCAGCAGAAAGCACTCTGAATCCAACATCTTGGGTGATCCTTCTTGACAATGAGAATTCCAGCTCAGTTTTAACAGAGATAGCCCGCAGCAACCCAAGATCGATATTGCTTCCAGGTACCATTTCTTGCATGTCGCTTCCTGATGAGAAGCTCCCAAGGCTGTAGTCGAGATTGCCTACCATACCCCCAGGTCTTCCATCTGTGTGTCCAATAATCTCAACAGTGTCTATCCCATAACAGTGGATAGTTCGACTGATTTGGGGGACTGCATTCTCTCTTAGTGTTTCTTTGAATGTCGTGCTAAGCAAAAAACTGCCTGTGTCAAACCGATAGGCATCAGTATCGGCAAGCTTGATCACTGGTGGCTTGGCATTCATTGCCCGAAGAATTGTGCTGACTGCAAGGAATAAGCACAAAATCATTAGTGTGCTCGCGAGCATGTCCGTCATCGGCATCCATGTCGTGTGCTCTCCAGATGTTTTGCGGAGTGAAGAACGTCTCATCAGGAAATTAAGCGTGTAGGTGCACTGATCATCTGATTGAGTCCAGCCTTAATGATTTGCATTTCTGAATCATTTTTGCGTGTTTCCTCTAGGAATGTTGCGCTTATTTTCTTTAATTCAGACATATCCGCCTGCAGCGCTTTTAGATCTCTGTATGTTGCGCTACTTATTTTTTCTGAAACTGAAGAGAAAGTGGTTACGATCTCTTGTAGTTGTTCTGTTAATTCAACAAGTTTGGAATCGGTTTTTGCTCTCATGCTCAGCCAGGTCATACCTCGCTTGTTAATACCTTCCATGGCTTCGACAGCATTATTGAGGCTTTCTCCAGTTGATATGGCTGACTGTTGTGAGGTCTTCAAGGCATAGAGAGATTCATCCAACACCCCGCTTAGCTTCTCACTGACATCGCATGAAATCGTAATTTGCTTTGCTAATTCAACTCCTTGTTGAGATAGGTTGCCGGATGCATCTTTCATGTTTTCAGTAGATTGAGCTAAGAGCTTCGTGTGGTCGATAAAGCGTGCGCAGGCTTCTGAAAATTCAGATGCGAAATCACTCCTTTCTAGCTGTGCTGTTGCCTTAGAAAATACATGCCCAGCTTTTTCTAGTTCGCCACAACCTCCTGATATGGCCTTGACAAATAGCTTGGTTTCATCAATTTGAGCCGCAAGTACATTCACTAGTCGCTTTATAGATTGGTCTATCGATTCCTTGATTTGAATTCCTACCGTCATGCTGAATTTGGATAAATAATCATCCAAATAATTTTGCATTCTTTCAATAGACTCTCCCACCAATGAATAGCAGCGACAATCAGCTTGGACTACTTGCTCTAAGTATCCACACAAGAGGTCCAATAACTCGTCTTTTAATCCTGTCATTCGATTAAATGTACCAATTAGCCAGAGGCTACTACTAAGCAAGATTCCAGCGAGGCTGGTTATGAATGCAGCCCCCATTGCAGGGAATATCGACGCAAATCCCTGTATTAAGTTGGGCTGGTCGCTAATTCCTTCCCCTGAAAGTAGGAGCCCAGACAAACCTGATATATTTTGAATCAGCCCTGAAAATGTTCCAACTAAACCAAGTGTGACTAAAAAACCTGCTGCACCATTGAGGAGTTCATCGCTTTGGTAGATAGTCCATCTCAGTTGCCCTAATTTGATTAATGGAAATCGAGCTAATTCGCTGGATGCTATTGAGTGAGCGTCAACACTCTCAATCCGTTCGGCTGCATTTCTGTAACGTGTTCGGCAAGACACAGCCAACATTGCCATTCCACTCCCATCTCCGAGCGTATCCCTAGACAACCGTAAACTTTCCGCTAAAGATTTACGTAATCGCTTTGTGGCTATGACCTGGTAAAGACCCAAGCTAACTACAAAGAAGAAAAACAACAACTGGGTGATCAGTATTACCTGCCCAATAGAAGAAATATTGTTAAATAGGCTCATGATCAATAACCATAAAATTCTGCATTGGCCCTCAGCATTTGCTCAAGCCTTGGGAAATATGTTTCACCCGTTTCGTTTACATGTGAGATATATAGGTCAAGTAGGCGAAGGCGATATTGGTCTTCTGCTTCATTTTTGATTTTCGAATTTGGTGGTTGTGCTCTAAACCATTTCAGTGGTTTACCTATCTGGGCATTATTTGGGGTTGTGACCACAATTGGTTCTTCAACTTCATCTTCCTGTGCTCCAACCTCGCTGCTAGCAATTGGTTGCGGACGTAGCTTGATCATCGCAGTTGCTGGCAATATTTCTTGTCTGCGTTTGCATTCAAGAAGGCCTCTATAAAGGACTGATTGCTCTAAAGATCCCCACTCCTGGTCTAAATAAAGATCAACAGCCTCGCTGAAAATTTGTTTGTCAGAACAGAGATTATGAATTTGATTTACTTTGTCTTTGATGTCAGTAGATCTTTGATTGAGAGGTACCCATTCCGATGCAAAAGGCATGATTAGGACTCCATTGTGTTGTTTTCTTGATTCAAGCGTTCCCTACGTTTTCTTAGGGCTAGCGGCAGATTGTCCTGATTAGCTTGAAGGAACGTTGCTCTTGTATGAAGAAGATCACGGCTGAATGACCATTTCATCTCTTTATTTTTTGATAGTGCCCATAGAAGGATTGTCGCCAAAATGCTAAGTATCAAACTCACAATCATCCAGAACAATGAGATACCGAGCTGGAATATTCTTTCTGGATCTTGAAGCTTCTCAAAGAATTGAACGAATGCCTCTCCTACGATCTGTTGGCCTGAGCGAATTTCTACTAGTCCTTTTTCGTTAATTTTGAATTCGCTTTTAAAAACTTCGGGGAAGTCTGACTGTAGAAATTGCAGAGGTGGAACTGTGCCCAGCTTGGCGTTCCAGTTAGCGATATTTTCCTGCATTAAATCTGCCTGCTTCAAGTCTAAGGCGAGTTGCATGTCTGCTCTTTTACAAACCCCTGGGATTTGATTGACACCACCATATTTTTTTATTACCTGATCATTGGTCAATCCTCGTACTGATTCTTGTTGTGCATAGGTACCAAAGGCTTGAACGTAAACACTTTCCCATTTTGCTGGCTCAAGAGTTTTGTCTATAGAGCGAAGTAATGTTTTCAGGGGCTCGCATGAATTCTTATAGTTAATCAGTTTTGGGTTTTTTAGGCTCTGAAGTTCTTCTAGTTTAGTCTGATTTTTTTCTAGTTGGTTTACCAAGACTTTGTTCGCGTACTCTCTTGTGATCCCTTCCTGATTGACCAGGATGTCAAAGCCAACTCCTGACAGAAATGTTTTAGCGAATGACAAGAGTATGAATAATGCCAGTCCTGTTGTTGCTACGGCTTCTTTCCCTTTTGATCTGTTTACGCTAAGTCGCCCAGCCACATTGGAGATCACCATTAAGCCAACTGAAATTCCTATTGCGGCCGGCAGGGCTGCCCACTTTAGGTAGTTAATCAGTGCAAACTGTACGAATGGAACCGTACTGATTCCATCCCAAAGAGTGCTTCCAGCCATCGTGTTGGCAGCTTTGGAGCAAGTCTCATCAAAGCTCTCTGTGCCATACGATTGCCCCCTCATTGAACGCGCGGACGGCCAGAAAAATTCTCTCAGTTTTGACCGAAACCCGAAATACTTTTTAGAAACAATGTCTTCTTCTGTAGGAGCGACGCTCAACGTATCGCTCGCTGCCTCGTATAAGGCTGGTGAGTCATTCGCTGCTTTGACTAGGTATTCAAGATTGGGCTGGGCTTCAATCCATGTTGTGAGTTGATACGGGTAAACCTCAAACTCGCCATTGGCATCCTCATTCGTTACTCCTGGGGCTGTTGTCATCCTCAAAAACCTCCCTGACGTTTGGTTAATTGACGCCGCACTTCAGCTTCTGTTGTCCCGTCCTTTTTGACATCCCCCATCTGGGGGAGATTCCGTAAGACCTATTGCGCCGATCAGACTGAGCTCTGAGTCACCACGCTGCCGATGCTCTGCGCTGAACAGTTCTGCTTGAGGGTGCTGTCGGAACTGGATCAGAGGGAGACCGACTGGATGGGCTGCATGGAGAGCCGTGATCCAGAGGCAGTTGCCGCGGCCTACAGGCTGCTCGGGCACCACATGCAGCTGACGATTTAGCAGCTGGGGATGGTGATCAACGTCACCGAAGCGGTGATGGAGCTGGGATGCCCACAGACGGCTGAGCAACAAACAAGCGGACCCCGGTGTCCACTGCAACGGAATGGTTGAGGGGGCCTTCCAGCCCCCATGAGTCATTTGGGTGATAAGGCTGACTTCACCCCATCTCCCCTAAGGGTCAGGCAGCAACAGGGGCTGCTTGACGGGAGAAACGAACGATGTTGTTCGCAGTTACGGGTTTGCTCTCACCGAGCAGGCTTCAGTCACCCTCCTCATGCC
>NZ_JAHLZC010000006.1:0-148447 GCF_025128215.1 Synechococcus sp. CS-197
AGAATGCTCCGAAGAGCGGTTACGGAAGGGCAGGATGCCCTGCCAACCAAGAGTGTAAAGCAACATTGCGGAAGTTATCCAGAGCTTTATGAAGTCGTTGTGAAGAAGCGTTGAGCTCCGCCCCGTCTCGACCCTTGGGGAGTGCTTGTTAGCGTCCAGCCATGGACGATTTCCCTCAGCAGTCAGCGCTTGCAGCCTCGGGCTCCGCCGCGGGAGAGCGCGTGTTGCTGGTGAGGCTTCCATGCAATCCCATTTTTCCGATCGGGCCGATTTACCTGGCGGACCATCTGCACAAGTGCTTCCCAGGGTTGCCCCAACGCATTCTCGATCTGGCTGCTCTGCCGGTTCTGGACGTGCACCGCGTTCTGCGGATCACGATCGATCAGTTTCAGCCCACTCTGCTGGTGTTTTCTTGGCGGGATATTCAGATCTATGCCCCGGTGGATGGACGCGGCGGTAACCCTCTCCAAAATTCATTTGAGGTGTTTTATTCGCGCAATCCCCTGAAACGCCTGCACGGTGCCTTCGGTGGACTGCGTTTGATGACCAGTCACTACGGAGAGCTGCGTCGCAATCAAGCGCTTGTGAAGCAAGGCCTGCATCGCGCGCGTCGCTATCAGCCTCAAGCCAGAGCCGTTCTTGGCGGTGGAGCTGTGAGTGTGTTTTACGAGCAGCTTGGCCGCTCCCTGCCGAAAGGAACCATCGTCTCCATCGGGGAAGGGGAACCTCTGCTGGAGAAGCTCCTCAACGGCCAGAGCCTGGATGGCGAACGTTGCTTCGTCGTCGGAGCGCCTCCACGTCCAGGCCTGATCCATGAACAGCCGGAGAGCCGCCCAAAAACGGCCTGCGATTACGACTACATCGCCTCGATCTGGCCCCAATTGGATTGGTATCTCGAGGGCGGTGATTTCTACGTTGGAGTCCAGACCAAGCGGGGCTGCCCTCACAACTGCTGCTACTGCGTGTACACGGTGGTGGAGGGCAAACAAGTCCGCCTCAATCCCGTAGACGAGGTGGTGAAGGAGATGCGCCAGCTCTATGACCGCGGCGTTCGCGGTTTCTGGTTCACCGATGCCCAGTTCATCCCGGCACGTCGCTACATCGAAGATGCCAAAGAGTTGCTGCGCGCGATCAAAGCCGAGGGACTCACGGACATTCGCTGGGCTGCTTACATCCGTGCCGACAACCTCGATCCCGAGTTGGCCCAACTCATGGTGGACACCGGCATGAGTTACTTCGAAATCGGCATCACATCAGGGTCTCAGGAGCTCGTGCGCAAAATGCGCATGGGCTACAACCTGCGCACGGTTCTCGACAGCTGCAGGATGCTGGCTGAGGCCGGTTTCAACGATCACGTGTCTGTGAATTACTCATTCAATGTGATTGATGAGCGCCCCGAAACCATTCGTCAAACCGTGGCTTACCACCGCGAGCTCGAGGCGATTTTTGGCGCCGACCGTGTGGAGCCAGCGATTTTCTTCATCGGTTTACAACCGCATACCCATCTCGAGCAATACGGATTCGACCAGGGATTGATCAAGCCCGGTTACAACCCGATGAGCATGATGCCGTGGACGGCCAGAAAGCTTCTCTGGAATCCAGAGCCCATGGGCAGCACGTTCGGTCGGGTGTGTTTGGAAGCCTTTGATGCGAACCCATCGGATTTTGGTCGAACGGTGATGGATCTGTTGGAACGGGATTACGGCACTTCAACCCTCAATGAAGCCCTGCGGGCTCCGGTTCAGGGGCGTGGTGCTTTAGCTAACGCCGTCAGCTGAAGAGCCAGCACAACGGTGAGAGCGGCGATTCCCACCAGGCCTCCCAGGGGATTGGGGTGGGCCCCTCCGGGGCCGATGAGCCACTGCGGTGCGCTTGGCGAAATCTGAAGCAAGCCTCCTTGAAGAGCGAACCATCCGCCGACAAGCCCGCCGTGCAAGCCGACGCATCCCCAGAGGGAACCGTCATTCAGTCGTCTCTGTACCGCTAAAACCAGGCCGAGCAGGGTGAGTCCCACGAGCAGGCCCAGCATGGGGAGAACATCGAGATTGAATCGGGTGTGCACCAAGCTGAAAATCACGGCCTGGGTCACAACGGCGGTGCGAGGCCTGGTGAACTGCGCGAGTTCTCCCCAGAGCCATCCTCGGAACAACAGCTCTTCGGCGAGTCCTACGCCGAAGCACAACGCCAGGGCATTGAGAGCATCCGCAGCGCTGAGTTCGCCGAGCCAGCGTCCCCAGGACCCGACGATGAGCGGCAGGCTGATCAAGGTGAGCAGTCCAACCGACTGAACGAGACCTGTCATCAGGCATCGCCCTGAGGACGGCCCCTGTCTGCGGCTGCGCAACCCCAGGATTCGCCAAGGCTGGCGACTGCTCCAGCGTTGCCTGACCCAGCTCGGAAGGATCACGACAAAAAGCACCAGGCTCAAGGCGGTGCCGATCAGGCTCAGCCTCGATGCTGTGGTCTCTGGGAGAACGAGCAGCAACGGCTGCGTCAGCATCCAACCCAGCCCATAAAGCGCAGGGATCAGCACAATGGTGGCGATCCAGCGCGGACGGGCTTGAAGCAGGCTTTTCCAGGTCTGGACGATGGACTTGACGATCAGTTCTCCGGTTCGATAGTGCTGGTGAGTCCCTTGCCCTTCAGGGTTTCGCAATAGAACTCCGCGGGCTCGAGGTCGCAAACGATCACCAGGCCCACGCCGGTGTTGTGCGCTTCGAGCATGACCGCCATGGCGTCTTGCTCGCTGAGCTGCGGGACCACTTGCCTGAGCGTGGAGACCACGTACTCCATGGAGTTCACAGGGTCGTTGTGGAGCAGCACCTTGTAGCGCGGCGATTGCTTGCGCACGCGCTCAGGGGCTTTCTCCAGCACAGCCGCTCCACCAGGGGTGCGGCTGGGGGTCTCCACGGCCATGACCATCGCGCTCAGATCCTGCAAATCTAAAGGGAATCCGAACACGTCTCCTCAGAGTGCCTTGATCCTGGCCATCGCTTCGTCCACGTTGGCCCGGCTGTTGAAGGCTGAAAGGCGGAAGTAGCCCTCACCTGCGGCACCAAACCCGCTGCCAGGGGTTCCCACCACATTGGCTTTGTTGAGCAAGTGGTCGAAGAAGCCCCAAGAGTCCATGCCATCAGGGGTCTTGATCCACACGTAGGGCGCGTGCTCGCCTCCGTAAATCGTGAGGCCTGCTGCACTGAGCTCGCGGCGGATGATGGCGGCGTTCTCCATGTAGAAGCTCACCAGACCCTTCACCTCAGCCTGGCCGGCTTCGGAATACACCGCTTCGGCACCGCGCTGGATGATGTAACTCACGCCGTTGAACTTGGTGCTTTGACGGCGGTTCCACAGACTCCAAAGCTCCACGGCCTCACCGTTGGCGGCCTTGCCCTTCAGCCCCTTTGGCACAACCGTGAAAGCGCAGCGCGTGCCCGTGAAACCAGCATTCTTGGAGAAAGAGCGGAATTCGATGGCGCAATCACGCGCTCCTTCAATCTCAAAAATCGAATGGGGCAGGCTGGGATCCTGAATAAAGGCTTCGTACGCCGCATCGAACAGGATCAGCGCATCGTTGGCACGGGCGTAATCCACCCAGGCCTTCAACTGTTCCTTGGTGGCAACGGCCCCGGTGGGATTGTTGGGAAAACAGAGGTAAATAAGATCCACAGGATCTGAGGGGATCTGGGCCGCAAAGCCGTTGTCGGCGCTGATCGGCAGGTAAGTCAGCCCTGCATAACGGCCTTCATCGCCCGCATCACCGGTTCGGCCGGCCATCACATTGCTGTCCACATACACCGGATACACGGGATCGGTGACAGCCACACGATTGCCTTCCCCCAGGATGTCGAGGATGTTGCTGCTATCGCATTTGGATCCGTCAGAGACGAAAATCTCTTCAGCACTGATGTCGCAGCCGCGGGCCTTGAAATCGTGGGTTGCGATCGCCTCACGCAGCCAGCCATAGCCCTGTTCAGGTCCATAGCCATGGAAGCCCTCAGCTGTTCCCATCGCATCGATGGCGGTTTTCATGGCGTCGCGGCAGGCCTGGGGCAGCGGCTCCGTCACATCGCCGATCCCAAGGCGGATCAGGGCGGCATCGGGATTGGCGGCACTGAAGGCTTTCACACGACGGCCAATCTCAGGAAAGAGATAGCCAGCCTTGAGCTTGAGGTAGTTGCCGTTGACCTGAACCACGGTGAAATCGATTTCTGCGGGCATCCTGCTACATACGATGCAGGAAGCCGGGTCGGGACGTCTTGACCGTCTCCCTGAATACAGAGCTCCAGGCAGTGCCGTTCGATGCGCTCGTGGATGCGGGCATCAACCGGCCCGCTCGCTATATCGGCCATGAGCTTGGGGTTGTTCCCCGGGACTGGACCGGAGCACAGGTCCGTTGGGCACTCACCTACCCCGAGGTTTACGAGGTCGGAGCCAGCAACCTCGGCCACATCATTCTCTATTCGATCCTCAATGCCGTTCCTGGCCAGGTGTGTGATCGGGCTTATTTGCCAGCATCCGACCTCGCGCAGCGCTTAACAGAGAAGGATCAGGCGTTGTTCGGGGTGGAGAGCCGCTGGCCTCTGAACAGCTTCGACATCCTTGGATTCAGCCTGAGTTACGAGCTTGGTGCCACCAACATCCTCGAGATGCTGGCCTTGTGTCATGTGCCGATCCGCGCGCACGACCGTGGAGACCTTCCCCTGAATGCTCCGGGCGCTCCGCCGCTGATTTTCGCCGGAGGGCCAACAGCCACGAGCAATCCGGAGCCCTATGCCCCGTTCTTCGATTTCATCGCCCTCGGCGATGGTGAGGAGCTCCTCCCCGAAATCGGATTGGTGGTGGCTCAGGCCAAGGCCGATGGACTGACCCGTTCTCAACTGCTGCGGGATCTGGCCCAGGTGCCCGGGGTCTACGTGCCATCTCTTTATGAAACGGGTGAGGACGGCATCACCCTGCAGCCGATTGATGCGGACCTGCCCCAGCGCCTCCTGCGCCGGGTGGCCACACCGATGCCCCACTACGCCATGGGCCTGGTCCCACACGTGGAGACGGTGCATGACCGACTCACGGTGGAAATTCGCCGCGGCTGCACCCGTGGCTGCCGTTTCTGTCAGCCGGGGATGCTCACACGCCCTGCACGGGATGTGGAGCCGGAAGCGGTGATTGAGGCAGTGGAAGCCGGAATGGAGCGCACCGGATACAGCGATTTTTCGCTGCTGTCTCTCAGCTGCAGCGACTACCTCGCCTTGCCGGCTGTGGGGGTCGAGCTGCGCAACCGCTTGGCCGACCGCAACGTCACGCTTCAGCTACCCAGCCAGCGGGTGGACCGCTTCGATGAGGACATCGCCCACATCCTTGGGGGCGCCAGGCAGGCCGGGCTCACCTTCGCCCCTGAGGCCGGGACCCAGCGGCTGCGCGACATCGTGAACAAGGGTCTGACCGATGAGGACCTGCTGCAGGGCATCCGCACAGCGATGCAGAACGGTTACCGCAAGGTGAAGCTCTATTTCATGATCGGGCTGCCGGGTGAGACCGATGCGGATGTGCTCGGCATCGCCGAAACCTGTCGGATGCTTCAGGACTGTTGCCGGGATCTCGGTCGCCTCAGTCTCAACATCACAATCAGCAACTTCACGCCCAAGCCGCACACGCCGTTCCAATGGCACAGCGTTTCCACGGAGGAGTTCCTGCGCCGTCAGCAGCTGCTGCGGGACGCCGGGCGCCGGTTGCGCGGGGTGCGATTCAATTTCACGGATGTTCGCCTCTCGGCCATGGAGGATTTCGTGGGCCGCGGAGACCGTCGCTTGGCACCGGTGATCGAAGCAGCCTGGCGTGCGGGGGCAGGAATGGATGCCTGGTTCGAAGCGCTTGATCGCACGTATGAGGCTTGGACCGGAGCCATCGCTGCAGCCGGGCTGGCGGGGCGCTACCGAGACATGGAGCTCGGGAGCTGGAGTGCGGTGGCTGCGCTTGAGCGGCACGATCTGCAGGCGTTCTGCCGTCAGCCACTTCCCTGGGATCACATCGACAGCGGAATCGAGAAGCAGTGGCTTGCCGATGATCTCCAGCAAGCGCTAGCCGCCACAGTTGTTCCTGACTGTTCCTTCGAGGGCTGCAGCAGCTGCGGGGTCTGTGGTCCTGATCTGGGGCACAACGTTGTGGTGCCGCCTCCATCGGTTCCTGAAGCGCGGCCTCAACGTGCTCCGGCCAGTGAGCGCATCTGCAGGATCCGTTTCCGCTTCAGCAAAACCGGTGCCATGGCTTTGTTGAGTCACCTCGACCTGGTGCGTCTGTTTGAGAGAGCACTGCGCCGATCAGGGCTGCCGGTGAGCTTCACGGGAGGATTCCATCCCCTGCCCCGCTTGCAGTTGGCACTGGCGCTTCCTCTTGGTGTCGAGGCCGAGGGTGAGTGGATGGATCTGGAATTCACTGAATCGGTGGACCCTCAAGTCGCTCAGGAGTCCTGGCAGGCCCGGTTGCCGCCTGGGCTGCGGCTCCTGTCTGCGGAAGAGGTTCCTGTCTCGTCTCCGAGCCTTTCCCAAAGGATTGTGTTCAGCCGCTGGTGCTTCACGTTGCGTGCGCAGTCCAGCGCCGATTGGGAGGGCGCGATCGCCCAGATGCTCGGCGCCGAAGAACTGATCTGGGAAGACACCGATAAGAAAGGACGACCTCGGCGTCGTGACGTCAGATCTTTGCTGAAGACCCTGCGCCTGATCTCTGGCGATGGTGCCGATGCAACCCTGTCAGCCAGGCTGGAGCTGATCGCTGCTGTGGATGAACAGGGGCGCAGTCTCAAACCCGCCCAGCTCTGCCATTGGCTGTCTGAGCGACTGGGGCAAGAGCTGGTGCTCTCGCAAGTGCGGCGAATGGAGTTGGGGCTCCGGCGGTGCTAAATTTCATTCAGAACGGCACATCAAGGGTTTACGCCACAGATCCGTTCCGGTCTTCTTGTCCAGATTCGTTGGTACGAGAGGTCCATCGCCTCTTGTTCAATCGCGTCTTCACGTCGATTGTTCTGAAAGGAGTGATTCACTCCGCATCATTTCAGCCTTCGGGCTTCTCTCTCCAATTCCCTTCCGTGCGGTGCGCTGTTCAGTCCACCGATCGGCTTCTGTCCTGACGGGCGTCGTCAGTTCTGTTTATGCCCCAGCAAATTGTCATCGCTGAACAGCTGCGCATCGCAGCGGTTCTGACTGATGACCGCGTCGATGAGCTGATCGTGGCCCAGGGCCGTTATCAGATTGGTGATGTTTACCTCGGCACGGTTGAAAATGTGCTGCCGGGTATTGATGCTGCGTTCGTCAATATCGGTGAAAGTGAAAAAAATGGTTTCATCCACGTCACCGATCTAGGTCCTCTCCGCCTCAAGAAAGGTGCTGCCGGCATCACTGAATTGCTCGAGCCTCGCCAAAAGGTGCTCGTGCAGGTGATGAAGGAGCCGACCGGCACCAAAGGTCCCAGGCTCACAGGAAATTTGGCCCTGCCAGGGCGGTACCTCGTGCTGCAGCCCAGTGGCCAGGGGGTGAACATCTCTCGGCGCATCAGTTCGGAAGGCGAGCGCAACCGCCTGCGTGCCCTTGGGGTGCTCGTCAAACCACCCGGCGCGGGTTTGCTGATTCGCACCGAAGCCGAAGAGGTGAGCGAAGAACTCCTGATCGATGATCTGGAGTCTCTGCTGCGTCAGTGGGAAGCCATCCAGAAGGCTGCAGAAACGGCCTCACCCCCGGTGCTTCTCAATCGCGATGAGGATTTCATCCACCGAATCCTGCGTGATCACACCGACCCAGAGCTCAGCCGCGTGGTTGTCGATGATCCAACCGCCGTCGAGAGAGTGAGTGGATTTCTCGGCGGGGATGGGGCGCACGTCAGTGTCGAAGCCCACAGCGAGCCCGATGAGCTCCTCGAGCATTTCAAGGTCAATGCAGCCATCCGCGATGCCCTGAAGCCCAGGGTTGATCTTCCGTCTGGCGGCTACGTGATCATCGAACCCACCGAGGCGCTCACGGTCATCGACGTGAACTCGGGTTCCTTCACCCGCTCGGCGAATGCCAGGGAAACGGTGCTTTGGACCAACTGTGAGGCAGCTGTTGAAATTGCACGGCAGCTCAAGCTGCGCAATATCGGTGGCGTGATCATCGTCGACTTCATCGACATGGATTCCCGTCGTGACCAGCTTCAGCTTCTGGAGCACTTCACCACGGCGATCCGTGACGATTCGGCCCGTCCCCAGATTGCCCAGCTCACCGAGTTGGGCCTGGTGGAGTTGACCCGCAAGCGCCAGGGTCAAAACATCTACGAATTGTTTGGCCGTGCCTGTCCCAGCTGTGGCGGTCTTGGCCACGTCGCTGTTCTGCCCGGTAAAGATCTGCTCCAGCCTCTTGCCACGGCGACGGGGCTGGTCCGGTCGGCTGCATCAGCGCGCGCTGATGCCTCTGGGGCCACGGAGTCAGCCAATGGCCGTCGTCGGCGAGGTGGCCGCGGACGGCCTCAGGTCAGTGCGGAGAGTCCGGTCCTCGAGGAAGGCTTGGAGCTCGGTGTGTCCGGAGAATCGTCCAGTGACGCCATCGAGCCAGCACCGGCGAATCGGCGCCAGGATCCTGAATTGGTGGCTGTTCCCATGGATGAGGAACAGGAAAAGGTGTATGGCTGGCTTGGTTTGAACCCTGTGCTGCTTCTCGACCCGCCGCCAGCCCAGGACAATCTTCTGGTTCGCGTGGTTCGCCCTGGGGAAGACGCGGACGCCGTTCTCGAAGAAGCCCGGCAGCAGATGGCAGCCTCATCAGGCCGGCGTCGGCGCCGCGGTGCTCGCGGTGGCCGGGGTGCTGGCAGCAAGAGCGGACAGGGTCCTGCTGGGGGCACGACAGCCGCCGATGCCGAGGTGCAGGCTCCGCCTCCCATGGAGTCGCCGCTGTTGGTTGAGATCACGCCCCTTGAGGTGGTTCCAGTCCCAGAGGCGTCCGCCTCTCCTCCTCCAGTGGAGGCCGAGCCCTCGCCCAGTGAGGCGCTGCACCAGTCCAGCAGCGAGGGAGCTGAAGAGCGGCCCGGCCGTCGTCGTCGGCGCTCATCGGCCACGGCAGGGTGACCGTCGGTGTCGATGAGGTGGGCCGGGGCTGTCTGTTCGGGCCAGTGTTTGCAGCAGCGGTCAGCCTCACGGGCGCGGCAGATGCTGAGCTCACAGCGCTGGGGCTGACCGACAGCAAGGCCCTGTCCGCCAAACGGCGGGCTGATCTCGTGCCCCACATCCAAGCGAAGGCTTCGGCCTGGGCTCTGGGCCAGGGATCAGCAAGGGAAATTGATGCCCATGGCATCCGGGTGGCCACGGAACTGGCCATGCTCAGGGCCCTACAGAAGTTGCCGATCCAGCCCGAACTTGTGCTTGTGGATGGCGTTCTGCCGTTGCGCCTCTGGCCAGGGGCTCAGCGCACGATTGTGCGCGGTGACAGCCAGGAGGCCTCGATCGCTGCTGCCAGCGTTTTGGCGAAAGTGGCCCGCGACGGGCTGATGTGCCGCTTGGCCGAACGCTTTCCTGAGTACGGCTTTGAACGTCACGCTGGCTATGGCACTGCACTGCACCGCCAGGCTCTGATCACGTCCGGCCCCACGGCATTGCATCGGAAGTCTTTTTTAACTCGGTTGTTCCCCAGGGATGATGGTCTGCGTTGATGGTGTGTTTTGGCCCTCTCGGGCATGTCGGCACCAGTCTTGAAAGTCGTTGACCAGTTGGCGGCCGACTCTGCCTTTGATCGTGATCAGGATGCCGTTGAGGATCGATTCACCCGTACTTTCTAAAACCCGCTTGGGAATCAGTCGCAGCAGCGGGGGCTGGCTGACATTCACAGCAAGCGTTGCCTCTCCCTGGAGCCCGCGATCCGTCGCTTCCAGCGATGCTTCGAGGGTGAGTTGGAAGTCATCCACCAGACCCACACCCTCAATCGTTGCATCTGTGGCCTTGATGCTGAGGACGCCTTCACTGAGTCCGACGGCTAAGGAAACGACCGGTCGCACCTGCAGTTGAAACACCTGGAGTGTGGTGACTGTGTAGGTGTAAGTCCCGTCTCCTGTTTTCGAAAGCTGCTGAGGATCGAGCAGAGCTTTGATCACGCGGTCCTGTTCCTGGAGGTAAGCCCTGAGGAGCGCGCTCTGGGCCACGACCGGAAGATCGAGCTTTTGACTGGCGTTGAAGGCCAGAGCCATGGACCTTCTGCTGACGCGGCATGATCCTATCGATGCAAGGGACGGTCATTCATGCCGATGCGCTTGGCCTTTCTGGGGCCCGAGGGAACCTACGGAGAACGGGCGGCAAGGGAGATGCTCACCCTTGAAGGCATCCCCGATGGAGAGCTGGTGGCCTGCACCGGATTGCGCGCGGTTGTGGAGCATGTGGCTGACGGCCGTTGCGATGGTGCTGTGGTTCCAGTTGAGAATTCAGTGGAGGGCGGGGTGACCGCCAGCCTCGATGCCCTCTGGTCGCATCGGGATCTCTCCATTCGCAGAGCCGTGGTGCTGCCGATTCGCCATGCCCTGCTCAGCAGCGGATCGCTGCAGGACATCAAGGAAGTACTGTCCCATCCTCAGGCCTTGGCGCAATGCAGCGGCTGGCTTGCCACCCATCTACCAGGAGCCTTGCAGCTCCCTACCAGCTCAACGGCTGAAGCCGCGCGCATGGTGCGAGGGAGCCGCTTCCGTGCAGCGATTGCTGATCGCGCCGTTGGCGAACGCCTGGAGTTGCAGCAGCTTGCCTTTCCTGTGAATGATGTGGCTGCGAACTGCACCCGCTTTCTCCTTCTCCAACGGGGCAAACGCTTGCGCGAGGGAGATGTGGCCAGCCTTGCCTTTTCGTTGCATCGCAATGCGCCTGGAGCGCTGATCGAGGCGCTCCAGGCCATTGCCGGGCTCGGACTGAACATGAGTCGGATCGAATCACGCCCCTCGAAGCGGGAGCTCGGTGAATATGTGTTCTTCGTGGATGTGGAGCTGCCCAAGGGAAAGGCTTCCGAGATTCTTGATGCACTCGAGGCCCACCTCCAACCGCTGTGTGAGCATCTGTCCCAGTTCGGTGCCTATCCGAGTTCTGATCTGACCTGATCGTTGGCGAGGCGAAACACACCGAATTGCATCATTCCCCGGGCAAAGGCCCAGCGCATCAACAACAGGGTTGGTGTTTCGCGCAACCCCTGAACGATGGCTGATGGACCGAGTCGCAGCACTGCTGCGGGGCGTCGCAGGCCTTCCAGAATCGAATCGTTCCAGGAGGGCAGCGTGGCTTGATTCCAATTGGCCACTGCGATCGGACCTTTGGAATAAGCACTGGTTTCCAGGTTGTGCTGCAGGCCACGGATGCTGGCGAACTCAGGGTGCGCCCATTGCGTGAGCAGCTGATGCATCACCCAACGTTCTCGACCGTTCAATGGGCCATCCACAGGATCCCGACGATTCCAATCCGCGACGGCCAGCAGTCCGCCAGGGCGGAGCATGCGCAGCAGTTCATCGGCGTAGCGCTGTTTGTCCGGCATGTGCGGACCGGCTTCCACACTCCAAACCGCATCAAACCCCCCATCGTCCAGTGCCAGATCAAGGGCATCCATCACGGCGAATCGGCAGGTCATTCCCTCCGGTGTGAGTTCGGTGGCCCGACGGATCTGTGCTGGGCTGATGCTCACTCCGAGAACGTCAAAGCCGTAATCCCTGGCAAGAATTCTGGCGCTGCCGCCGATGCCACAGCCCACATCCAGCACCTTCGCGCCAGGTGGTAACTGATCCAAACCACTCCAGCGCACCAATTCATGAACGAAATCAGCCTTGGCTCGCCGGAAATCCTTGCTGCGGGGGGGAGCCCCGTAGTGACCGAGATGCACATGCTCACCCCAGAGGGTTTCAAGAAGCCTGTCCTCCGTCCATGCGTCGTACGCCGAAGCCACACTCTCGCTTGAGAGGTAAGCGCGATTGCGGCGAGTCCACAGCGCGTAGGCACCAACGGCAGCGGCAGCGCCAATCGCTGCTGGTCCGAAAAAAGCAGGCAGGGGCATCAGTCGTTATCCGAATTGGAAGACGACAGGGTGTCGCGTAAGACAGTGCGAGCTGCGAGTTGACGGCGCGTCTCGTCCAGCATGCTGAACTCCTGTTCAAGCCTGCTGCGCGTGCTGGTGAGCTCTAGCAGTTCCTGTTGTTGATCGGCGACAGGTCCGCCCAGGTGGGCGCCAATCCAGAAGGACAGTTCTCTGGGAAGGTCGGGCAGATCTTCAGGCAGTGCAGTCGGAGAATCTGTGAGCTTGCCCGTGAGCTCGACGACATCTTTCAAGGCTGACGCCACCGACTCCTTCAAAGTGTGGAGCGACGCCATATCTTCAACCGGATCGTCCTCGATCCAACTGACCATGGCGGAACGGAACGGTGTGTCGCGGGTCACGTTCAGAACCCGAAAGCGCTGTTGGCCCAGCGTGACGATGTTGCTGCGTCCATCGTCACCGGTTTGATGCTGGATCACTTCGGCACAGCAGCCGATGGAAGCCATGCTCTGGCTGCGGGGATCCCAGCGGACGATACCGAAGCGTCTGTCAGTCTCCAGAACGCTTTGAAGCATCATCCGATAACGGGATTCAAAAATGTGCAACGGCAGCACATCACTCGGAAAGAGCACGACATCCGGCAGAGGGAAAAGAGGAAGTTCTCTGACGGACAGGTCAGCCACGCATGCATCAATCGGGCCATTGATCTTAGGAAGCTGACCGGTTGATCGAGCTGTCTTCAGAGCTTCACTTCGATATCAACGCCACTGGGCAGATCCAGTTTCATCAGGGCGTCGATGGTTTTTGCCGAAGGGCTGTAGATGTCGATGATGCGCCGATGGGTACGGGTCTCGAAGTGCTCGCGGGAATCCTTGTCCACGTGAGGAGAGCGCAGTACGCAGTAAATCTTGCGCTTGGTGGGCAGAGGGATGGGGCCGATGGCAGTCGCTGCCGTGGTGTCGGCCGTTTCAATAATCTTGTCGCAAGAGAGATCAAGCATGCGGCGGTCAAACGCCTTGAGACGGATGCGAATCTTCTGCTGAGCGATGGCAGTTGACATGAAGCGCTTTGGAATCTCCTGAGGAGATCACGAGAGGTGGATTGTCGAGGTGCAGTTCAGCTGGTGTGAAAACAAGCTGATGCCATTCAAAAAGATTAGGGGATGACCCGACCGCGGTCGGGTCATCCCCAAGGAGACGAGCTCTAGATCACTCGATGATCTTGGAAACCACGCCTGCACCGATGGTGCGGCCGCCTTCGCGGATGGCGAAACGCATTCCCTGTTCGATGGCCACCGGGCAGATCAGCTCGCCGGTCATCTTGATGCGGTCACCAGGCATCACCATTTCCACATCGCTGCCGTCGTCAGCAGTGAAGGCGGTGATCTGGCCGGTCACATCCGTTGTACGGATGTAGAACTGCGGGCGATAGCCAGCGAAGAACGGGGTGTGGCGACCACCCTCTTCCTTCTTCAGCACATACACCTCACCCTCAAACTTGGTGTGGGGGGTGATGGAGCCTGGCTTCACCAGCACCATGCCGCGCTCGATGTCTTCCTTCTGGATGCCGCGAAGCAGAAGGCCGACGTTGTCTCCGGCCATGCCCTCGTCGAGCAGTTTGCGGAACATCTCAACACCGGTGACGGTGGTCTTGCGGGTGTCTTTGATGCCGACGATTTCGATCTCTTCGCCAACTTTGACGATGCCGCGCTCGATACGACCCGTGGCCACGGTGCCACGACCGGTGATCGAGAAGACATCCTCGATCGCCATCAGGAAAGGCTTGTCAACCTCGCGCTCAGGCTCGGGGATGTTGGCATCGACAGCTTGCATGAGCTCATCGATCTTGGCTTCCCACTCGGCTTCTCCTTCGATGGCCTTCAGACCAGAGACCTGAACCACGGGGATGTCGTCGCCGGGGAAGTCATAGCTGGAGAGCAGTTCACGGATCTCCATCTCCACCAGTTCGATGATCTCTTCGTCATCGACCATGTCGCACTTGTTCAGTGCCACCACCAGCGCGGGAACGCCCACCTGCTTGGCCAGGAGGATGTGCTCCTTGGTCTGGGCCATGGGGCCGTCGGTTGCGGCACACACCAGGATTGCGCCGTCCATCTGGGCGGCACCGGTGATCATGTTCTTCACATAGTCCGCGTGACCGGGGCAGTCCACGTGGGCGTAGTGACGGGTGTCGGTTTCGTATTCGACGTGAGCGGTATTGATGGTGATGCCGCGCTCGCGCTCCTCTGGGGCGCCATCGATGTCGGCGTAATCCTGAACCTTGGCCTGACCTTTCTTGGCCAGCACATTGGTGATCGCGGCGGTGAGGGTGGTTTTGCCGTGGTCAACGTGGCCGATGGTGCCGATGTTGACGTGAGGCTTGTTCCTTTCAAACTTCTCGCGTGCCATTTTTGTAAAGAATCGAGGGTGTGGATTAGGGGAGTTTAGAGATCAGGAATTGCCCTGATTCTTGGAGATGATGGCCTCGGCCACGTTGCGAGGAACATCCTCGTAGTGGCTGAATTCCATCGAGAAAATACCCCGACCCTGGGTCATGGATCGGAGCTCGGTGGCGTAGCCGAACATCTCGGCCAGGGGCACCTTGGCCGAGACTTTTGACGTGCCATCGTCAATTGCCTGACCTTCAACCTGACCTCGACGGGAGGACAGGTCGCCGATGATCGAGCCGAGGAAATCCTCGGGGACCTCGACCTCGACCTTCATCATCGGTTCAAGAAGTACAGGGTTGCACTTCTTGACGGCATCTTTGAAGGCCATGGATCCGGCGATCTTGAAGGCCATTTCCGACGAGTCCACATCGTGGTAGGAACCGTCGATCATGGTGACTTTCACGTCGATCAGCGGATAACCGGCGATCACGCCTGATTCGCAGGTCTCTTTCATGCCCATTTCGGAGGGCTTGATGTATTCCTTGGGCACGACACCACCAACGATCTTGTTGATGAATTCGAATCCGGACTCCGGCTCACCGGGTTCCATTTCGATCACGACGTGACCATACTGACCCTTACCTCCGGTTTGCCTGGAGAATTTGCCTTCGCCGCGGGAGGAGGCGCGAATGGTTTCCCGGTAGGAGACCTGAGGAGCACCGATGTTGGCTTCGACTTTGAATTCCCGCAGCATGCGGTCCACAAGGATCTCCAAGTGGAGTTCTCCCATGCCGGCAATCACGGTCTGACCCGTTTCCTGATCCGTGTTCACACGGAAGGTGGGGTCTTCTTCGGCCAGAGCAACCAGGGCCTTGGAGAGTTTCTCCATATCACCTTTGGTTTTGGGCTCGACAGCCACGGAGATCACTGGCTCGGGAACGAACAGGGTCTCGAGCACGATGGGATCCTCGGCAGAGCAGAGGGTGTCTCCGGTTGTGGTGGCCTTCAGGCCCAGCACGGCTCCGAGATCGCCGGCGCGCAGTTCGTCAACCTCCTCCCGATCGTCAGCTTTGAGCACGACGAGGCGGGAGATGCGTTCCTTGGAGTCTTTCGTGGAGTTCAATACGTAGCTTCCCTTCGCAAGAACGCCGGAATACATCCGAACGAAGGTGAGCTTCCCGTAGGGATCAGCCATCACCTTGAAGGCGAGTGCGCTGAAGGGAGCCTTGTCATCAGAAGGACGAACCGCTTCCTCGCCGTTCGGCAGCACACCCTGGATGGGGGGCACATCGATCGGAGCCGGGAGGTAGTCGACAACGGCGTCAAGAACGAGCTGCACACCCTTGTTCTTGAAGGCGGAGCCGCACAGAACGGGGACCAAGCCGTGCTTGAGAACACCTTTACGGATGCCGGCTTTGAGCTCTTCAACGCTGAGTTCGCCTGTTTCGAGGAACTTTTCGATCAGCGCTTCGTCGGTTTCTGCAACGGCTTCCATGAGATAGGTGCGCCATTCGGCGACCTGATCCTTCATGTCGTCCGGAACATCCGTGACTTCGATGTTCTGGCCCAGATCATCCTTGTAGATGTGAGCCTTGTTCTCCACCAGATCGATAATGCCGCTCAGATCACCTTCGGCACCGATGGGCAGTTGGATCGGCGCTGCATTGGCTTTGAGGCGATCCTTGATCTGACCGTGAACTTTGAGGAAGTCCGCACCGGTGCGGTCCATCTTGTTCACGAACACCATCCGGGGAACGGAATAGCGATCGGCCTGACGCCAAACAGTTTCCGACTGTGGTTGAACGCCGCCAACAGCACAGAACACAGCGATCACACCATCGAGCACACGCATGGAGCGCTCCACCTCAATGGTGAAATCGACGTGCCCAGGGGTGTCGATGATGTTGATGCGGTGATCGTTCCAGCTTGTGGAGATAGCGGCCGCGGTGATGGTGATGCCACGTTCCCGTTCCTGGGCCATCCAGTCGGTCACGGCGGCGCCATCGTGCACCTCACCGATTTTGTGAACCACACCTGAATAAAACAGGATGCGTTCGGTGGTAGTGGTTTTGCCGGCATCAATGTGAGCGGCAATACCGATATTTCTGACGCGTTCCAGGGGAAAGGCGCGAGCCACAGGAAACTCCGGGGTGGGGCGTTAAAAGGCGGGTGAGACTCTACAGGTCAGCCCCCGGCCAATGAGGCCGTCAGGGCAACCTCAAATCAGTAGCGGTAGTGAGCGAAGGCTTTATTGGCTTCGGCCATCTTGTGCGTTTCTTCGCGCTTGCGAACAGCGCTGCCAGCCTCGTTGGCGGCATCCATCAGCTCACCGGCCAGCTTCTGGGCCATGCTGCGGCCGTTGCGCGCACGCGAGAAGCTCACCAGCCAGCGCAAGGCCATGGCGGTGCCCCGTTCCTGACGAACTTCCATCGGCACCTGGTAGGTGGCGCCACCCACGCGACGGGCGCGCACCTCCACGAGGGGCGTGGCGTTTTTGACAGCGGTTTCGAACAGTTCGATTGGGTCACCACCAGTGCGCTCGCCAATCAAGCTGAAGGCATCGGACAGGATGCGTTGCGCCGTGGACTTTTTGCCGTGCTTCATGAGCCTGGCGACAAGCATCGTGGCCAGGCGGTTGTTGAACTGAGGATCCGGGAGAACCGGACGCTTGACGGCGGCATTACGGCGTGACATGGACTGTCAGTGGGGGAGAACGATGAATGGTGGTGGGATTGAACGGGTGAGCAGGCGATCCAATCAATGGATCGCTCCACATCACTCCTTGGGCGTTTTGGCGCCGTACTTCGACCTGGACTGGCGGCGATCCTTCACGCCAGCTGTGTCGAGCGTTCCACGAATGATGTGGTAACGGACCCCTGGCAGGTCTTTGACACGGCCTCCGCGGATCAGCACAACCGAGTGCTCCTGAAGGTTGTGACCAATGCCACCGATGTAGGCCGTCACCTCGAAACCAGACGTGAGGCGTACACGCGCCACTTTGCGAAGAGCGGAATTCGGCTTCTTCGGAGTGGAGGTGTACACACGAGTGCACACACCACGGCGCTCAGGGCAGGACTTGAGCGCGGGTGATTTGGTCTTCGCTTTAGAGCTCTGGCGCTCGGTGCGGATCAGTTGCTGAATGGTTGGCATCGACGGTCGGTATGCGGCCGGGGACCCGACCTGGTTCGACAATCCACCACATTACCGGGTCGACCTCCCTGCTCTGTTCAGTGCCTGCTGAAAGCGCTGCCACAGGCGCAGCAGCGCACTTGATCACTGCTGAGAATCAGGAATCCACCGCCGCTGATGTCGCTTCGGTAGTCGAGGGTGAGCCCCTGAAGCAGTTCGATCTGGGGTTCAGGTGCATGGAGGGTGACACCGTCAGCCCTGGCCACCGGTCTCCCAGAAAGATGTCCAGGCTGAAGGCGGATCACGTGTTTTTCGCAGTGTCCGTGCTGAAGATCAAGGTGCATCAGCCCTGGCGTCCCTGCCACTGAAGCCTGGCGGCCGAGTTCGGCAGCAGCAGCTGCAGTGATCTGAAGGATTGCGCCCACCGTCTTGCTTCAACAGATCAATTCAGTGTCGCAGCTTTCCCCTTCAGGGTTGGATGAACCCCAACCCGTTCTGAACTCTCGGCGGCACCCCCCGACCTGTCATCACGGTTCGATTCGCGATGAGCATGGTGGTGGAGCTTCCACCATCGAGATTGAGAGCGTCGCTCAGGCCCAGTTGCTGTAGGGCCAGCGTGGTTTCCAGCAGCGTTGGATCGCCGCCGCTTTGCCCTTCAAGCGTCAGCATCCAGCGGTGCTTGGTGTCTTGTCCCACAACAGTTCGAGGGGCGGCCTGGCCCAGAAATCCTGGGCTGAATCCCTCCTGACGGCCGCGTAATACCACTCTCCCTTCCTTCAACAGCAAGGGGCCGCCCGCCATGACCTGACGGCGTTCTCCCACCGGGCTCGACACCTTCAAGCGAATCTCGGCTTCGTCGCCGGGCTTGGCGGGGAGGGGCGCTCTGGCACGAGCGACGATGAGGGATGCCCCTCGGGGAATCGGCACGCCTCGAGCCAGTTCAGCCTGCGAAAACTGATCGGAGACGCGCCCCTCGCGGACCAGGATCGCCTGTTCCTCTCCGCTGAGAGAGCGGTACGTGGGGCCCCAGGCCCGGGTGTACCGGCTCAACCCCCGCTGCACGTAGCCGCTGTTCAGAAATCCAAGTCCCCACCGACGTCCACCGTTCACGCGCAGTTCCTGATCGAGGCGAAGACGGTCGAACAGAAGCGGGCCCGGACCATCCCAGCCCACCGCTCCACGGTTGAGGATCGGACCTGAAAGCCAGACTCCGTCGAGGCGCACGGCTCCAAGGGGGAGTTGACGCACGCGATTGAAAAATCCGCCGTTGATGGCGACCAGGGCCTTCGCAGGTTGGGCGAGTTGGTTGAGAAACCGCAGCCCGGTCTGCGCTCTGATCGGAGCCAGTGGACGCAGCAGCAAGCTCTCGTTGCCCAAAGGCCAACCAGCGCGGTAAATCCTCAGAGGCTTGACCCCAACCTGCACCGTCCGACTGTCGAGGATCAGCCCTTGGCGAATGGCGTTCTGGATCTCGGGGGAGAAGCGCGCTGCCTGAAACGGCGAGGTGCGAGCCCTCGTTTTGGAGACCGATCGGCGCTGGGTCCCGTCCATGACGATGCGCCAGGGGGATTTGAGCGTGAAAAAGTCGAGGTCACCGCCTTGGCTCGTCAGTCGCAGGATGCTTTGGCGCGCCTGTGGGGAGAGGCCCAACCGGCGCAGCCGATTGTTTTGGGATCGGTTGCTCGTTACACCCAACACCAACCCCTGCTGATCGCGTTGGACCAGAGCCGGCGCTGAAAGGTCGAGCACCACGCGACCCGCCGTGCTCCCCCGGCCCTGACGGATCGACACGATCCGCGCTGATGGCAGCGACAGTTCGAGGGTTGTCTCCCGCCGCTGCACCGAAACGTTGATGGCGCGCATCCAGGGCAAGGCATCCACCGCCACCTCGTCCTTCAAGGTGCGTGTCTCGAGATCAGTCAAACGCCGATCACGCCCGAACCATTCCAGCTGCTCACCCGCGGCCGTTGTTGTTCTGCGGAATCCAAGGCGACCCGTCAGGACGTCTAGGGGCAGCCAGAGTTGATCGGAGGATCCTCCCTTGCCTGTGATCCAAAGCCAGGCGCTTTTTTGCGAGATCTCTCCAATCCTGATTGTGCTGCCGATGCTCTGACCGGCTTGTCGCACTTCAGCGACGGGAGCAGGGGGGGGAGGCGGTAACGGCATGAACTTGACGCTAGCCGGGCTGATCAATCCTTAGGATTCGAGATTGTCCCGCCATGGATCGCTGATTCCAGGGGCGGTGTATGTCTGAATCCTTGAAGGTCATGTCTCATCCCACCGGATCCCTCTGGCCCTACAGCGACAGCGCTGCGCCTGAGGCGGTGGCTGGTGAGAAAGATGCCTGCGGGGTGGGTTTCCTGGCGCAATTGTCTGGGGAAACCAGCCACTGGGTGCTGCAGCAGGCCCTGCGCGGCCTTGGTTGCATGGAGCACCGCGGCGGCTGTGGTGGTGATGGTGATTCCGGTGATGGTGCCGGCGTGCTCTGCCAAATCCCCTGGACTTATCTGAAGGCGGTCTGGCCTGAGGCGGCCTCCGCCCGTGGTCTCGGGATGATGTTCATGCCCCAGGACCCCGAGAGGCGGGAGCTGGCGCGCCGGTTCTGCAAGGAGGAAGCCGAGGCGCTTGGCCTCACGTCCGCCGGCTGGCGGGTGGTTCCAGTGGATTCTTCCGTGCTGGGCCCCATGGCGCGGGACACCGCCCCAGTGATCGAGCAGTGGAGCCTTGCCGGCGGCCCCGATGGTGACGCCTTCGAGGCTTTGCTGCTGCGCCTGCGTCGCCGGATCGGTGCCCGTGCCCGCCAGGCCTGGGGGTTTGAGGGATCCCGTGATCTTTACGTGGCCTCATTGAGCAGCCGCACCGTTGTGTACAAGGGCATGGTGCGCTCCGAGGTGCTGGCGCAGTACTACGCCGATCTGCGCGATCCGCGCTTTGAAGTGAGCTTTGCGGTGTACCACCGCCGTTTCAGCACGAACACCCTGCCCCGCTGGCCCCTGGCTCAGCCGATGCGGTTGCTGGGTCACAACGGAGAAATCAACACGCTTCTGGGCAACCTCAACTGGGCCAAGGCCTCTGAAGCCAGCCTCGCGGACGTTTGGGGTGAAGCTGCGAATGATCTCAATCCCGTGGTGAACCCGGCGTTCAGTGATTCGGCCAACCTCGACGCCACCCTGGAGCTGATGGTGCGCAGCGGTCGCTCGATCACCGACAGCTTGATCACCCTGGTGCCCGAGGCCTTCCGCAACCAGCCGGATCTGGAGGATCGCCCTGCAGTGACGGCGATGTACGAATTCAATGCCGGCATCCAGGAGCCCTGGGATGGTCCGGCCCTGCTGGTGTTCGCCGATGGCAAACGGGTGGGTGCCACGCTTGATCGCAACGGGTTGCGCCCCGCGCGCTGGTGCACCACCGCCGACGGTTTCGTGATCATGGGATCGGAAACCGGTGTGGTGGATCTCAGCGGCAAAACCGTGGTTCAGAAGGGCCGTCTCGGCCCCGGCCAGATGGTGGCTGTGGATCTGGAGAACGGCCAGCTGCTCGACAACTGGACCGTGAAGGAGGACGCGGCTGGACGCTTCCCCTACGGCGACTGGCTGCAGCACCATCGCCGCAGTGTGGAAGCCCAACCCTGGACCCAGGACCGTCAGATCGGTGAGTTGGATCTGTTGCGGCTGCAGACCGCCATGGGCTTCACCGCCGAAGACTTCGATCTTGTGATCGAAGACATGGCCGGACTGGGTAAGGAACCCACCTACTGCATGGGAGACGACATCCCCCTGGCGGTGTTGTCGGACAAACCCCACCTGCTGTACGACTACTTCAAACAACGCTTCGCCCAGGTCACCAACCCGCCGATTGATCCCCTGCGGGAAAAGCTGGTGATGAGCCTGGAAATGCATCTGGGTGAACGCCGGCCGGCGCTGAAGCCCCAGGCCGAGGCGGCCGCCGTGATCCACCTGGACACGCCGGTTCTCAATGAAGCCGAGCTTGCGGCGATCAGCGAGCAGGGACTTCCCGTTGCCACCCTCTCCACCCACGTGGCCGTTGAGGCCTGCGCTGGTGGTTTGTCATCGGCCCTGCAAAGGCTGTGTGAATCGGCCGAGGAGGCTGTGCGCGGCGGTGCCCAGGTGTTGGTGCTCTCCGATCGTGTTGATGGCTCCGGTGCTGCTGCCCAGCTCACCGCCACCAGCGTGGCGATGCCGGCCCTCCTGGCCGTGGGGGCGGTGCATCATCACCTTCTGCGTCAGAAGCTGCGTCTGCGCTGCTCCTTGGTGATCGACACCGCCCAGTGCTGGAGCACCCACCACATGGCCTGCCTGATCGGCTATGGCGCCAGTGCGGTCTGCCCGTGGCTCACCTGGGAGACCACCCGCCATTGGCTTGCCCACCCCAAAACCCAGAAGCGGATCGAGCAGGGCAAGCTGCCCGCCCTCGATGCCGACAAGGTGCAGGCCAACGTGCGCGTTTCCCTGGAAAACGGCCTGCGCAAGATCCTCTCCAAGATCGGCATTTCGCTCCTGGCCAGCTATCACGGCGCTCAGATCTTTGAAGCGATCGGCCTCGGTGCCGATGTGATCGACACCGCCTTCAGCGGCACCACCAGCCGTGTGGCGGGCATGACCCTGGCGGAGCTGGCCAATGAAACCCTGTCACTCCATGCCAAGGCCTTCCCGGAGCTCAACCGCAGCAAGCTCGAGTTCATGGGCTTTGTGCAGTACCGCACCGGCGGCGAGTACCACCTCAACAGTCCCGATATGGCCAAGGCCCTGCATGCGGCGGTAAAGACCGGACCTGGTTACGACCATTTCTCCACTTACAAAACCCTGCTGGAGAACCGGCCGGTCACGGCGCTGCGGGATCTGCTGGAGTTCAAGCTGGCCCCAACACCGCTGCCCCTGGATCAGGTGGAGAGCGCGGAAAGCCTTTGCAAGCGTTTCTGCACGGGGGGTATGAGCCTCGGGGCGTTGTCGCGGGAAGCCCATGAGGTGCTGGCGGTGGCGATGAACCGCATCGGCGGCAAGAGCAACAGCGGCGAGGGTGGTGAGGACCCGGCCCGTTTCCAGGTTCTTCACGATGTGGATGCCGAGGGCCGCTCGCAGGCTTTCCCCAGCATCGGCGGCCTCCGGAATGGCGACACCGCCTGTTCGGCGATCAAGCAGATCGCTTCCGGGCGCTTTGGCGTGACAGCCGAATACCTGCGCAGCGGCAAGCAACTGGAGATCAAGGTGGCCCAGGGGGCCAAGCCCGGTGAGGGCGGCCAGCTGCCCGGCCCCAAGGTGGATGACTACATCGCCTGGTTGCGCAACAGCAAACCCGGTGTGGCCCTGATCTCACCGCCACCCCATCACGACATCTATTCCATCGAGGATCTGGCTCAGCTGATCCACGATCTGCACCAGGTGCACCCCAAGGCGCCGGTGAGCGTGAAGCTGGTGGCCGAGATCGGCATCGGCACGATTGCCGCCGGCGTGGCCAAGGCCAATGCCGATGTGATCCAGATCTCCGGCCACGACGGGGGTACCGGAGCCTCGCCGCTGAGTTCGATCAAGCATGCCGGCAGCCCCTGGGAGCTGGGTCTCACCGAGGTGCACCGCAGCCTTCTCGAAAATGGCCTGCGGGATCGGGTGCTGCTGCGGGCCGATGGCGGCCTCAAGACCGGCTGGGATGTGGTGATCGCAGCCCTGCTGGGCGCTGAGGAGTATGGCTTCGGCTCTGTGGCGATGATCGCCGAGGGCTGCATCATGGCCCGGGTCTGCCACACCAACAATTGCCCGGTGGGCGTGGCCACCCAAAAGGAGGCCCTGCGCAAGCGCTTCACCGGCGTGCCCGAGCACGTGGTGAATTTCTTCTGGTACGTGGCGGAAGAAGTGCGTCAGCTGCTGAGCCTGCTCGGCGTGGCCAAACTCGAAGATCTGATCGGTCGCAGCGATCTGCTTCAACCCCGTGCAGTGCAGCTGGCCAAAACCCAGGGTGTGGATCTCTCCAGTCTGCTGGCACCGATTCAGGGTTCAGAAGAGCGCTCCTGGCTGCGTCACAGCGCTGAGGCCCACGGCAATGGCCCGATTCTTGAGGATCAGCTTCTCGCCGATGCCGAGCTGATGGCGGCGGTGGAGAGCCACGGTTCCCTGAGCCGCACGATCGCGATCATCAACACCGACCGCAGTGTCGGGGCCCGTCTGGCCGGTGAGATTGCCCAACGCCACGGCAACCGCGGCTTCAAGGGCCAGCTCAACCTCACCTTCCAGGGCGCCGCCGGCCAGAGCTTCGGCGCCTTCCTGGTGCAGGGCATGAACGTGCGCCTGGAAGGGGAAGCCAACGACTACGTGGGCAAGGGCATGAACAGCGGACGCATCAGCCTGGTGCCATCCGATGGCTGCGCCAATCCCGGTGATCAGGTGATCCTCGGCAACACCTGCCTCTACGGCGCCACGGGCGGTGAGCTGTTTGCCCACGGCCGTGCTGGTGAGCGTTTCGGGGTGCGCAACAGCGGCGCTCGCACCGTGGTGGAGGGAGCTGGCGACCACTGCTGTGAGTACATGACCGGTGGTGTGGTGGTGGTGCTGGGCAGCACCGGCCGCAATGTGGGTGCCGGCATGACCGGTGGCGTCACCTTCCTGCTCGATGAGGGTGATCGCGTCACCGCCAGGGTCAATCCTGAGATCGTTGCGGTCTGCAGCCTCACCACTTCGCAGCAGGAGGAAACGCTCAAAGAGCTGTTGGAAGCCCACGTGGCGGCCACCGGCAGCAGCAAGGCCTCAGCGCTGTTGGCCGACTGGGCCGCGGCCAAGGGACGCTTCAAGGTGCTGATTCCGCCGAGTGAGCGGGCAGCCATGGGTCTGGTGGACCAGCAGGCGGTGGCGGCCTGAACAGGCCGCTCTCCATGCCCTGGTTTGTCAAACACGAAACCTTCACGGCGGATACGGCCGCTCTGCCGCTCGAGCAGCGTCGGCCTCACCTGGAGGCCCACCGGGCATGGGTGGCAAAAGAAACCCAGGCGGGCCGTCGGATCCGCAGCGGTTTCCTCGTGGATGAGCGGCGGCACCCCGGTGGCGGCGGCTTGTTGATCTTTGAGGCTGAGTCTTACGGGGAGGCGCTGGCCTGGGTGTCGCACGACCCGATGATTCAGGCCGGCTTGGTGGACTGGATCCTGCAGGAGTGGATCCCCGTCAGCGGGGATGGCTGGCCATGAGCCTCTGCACCTCGCCGGCGTGATAACTGCTGCGGGTGAGGGGGGTGCTCACCACCTGCAGAAAGCCCAGCTCCTCCTCGCCGATGCGGCGGTAGGTGTCGAATTGCTCAGGGGTCACAAAACGATCCACGGCCAGATGCTTGGGGCCTGGGGAGAGATATTGGCCGATGGTGACGATGTCCACCCGGTGGGTGCGCAGGTCGCGCAACACGTCGATCACCTCGTCGTCGTTTTCACCGAGGCCCACCATCAGGCCAGACTTGCTGTAAGCCCGTGGCCAGTCGTCCCGAACCCGCTGCAGAAGTTCCAGGGACCGTTCGTAAATGCCCTGAGGACGAGCCAGGCGGTACATCCGCGGCACCGTTTCGATGTTGTGGTTAAGCACATGGGGTGCTGCCGCCATCACTTTGGCCAGGGCGTCCCAGTTGCCGCAGAAGTCGGGAATCAGCAGCTCGATCGTGGTGAGTGGTGAGCGTTGCTTCACCTGCTCGATGCAGGCCACGAACTGGGAGGCTCCACCGTCTTGCAGGTCGTCCCGGTTCACCGAGGTGATCACCACGTGCTTCAGACCCAGACGCGCCACCGCCTCCCCGAGCCGTTCCGGTTCGGTGGGGTCGAGCTCACGGACGCTCTTGTCGAAGTCGATGTCGCAGTAAGGGCAGGCGCGGGTGCAGCCCGGGCCCATGATCAGAAAGGTGGCCGTGCCGCCGGCGAAGCACTCACCGATGTTGGGGCAACTGGCCTCCTGGCAGACCGTGTTCAACTTCAGGTCGAGCAGAAGATCGGCAACGGCACCGATCCGCTCCCGCTGCGGCGCTTTCACGCGCAACCACTCGGGTTTCAAGGCAGAGGTCATCTTCTACAGTCTGTCAATCGGGATGTAGCGCAGCTTGGTAGCGCACTTCGTTCGGGACGAAGGGGCCGCAGGTTCGAATCCTGTCATCCCGACTGCACGCGATTCCATTAGCTGAGTTCGGCGCCCGGATATCCCCTCGGGGTCACCATGCGCCCGCCTTCCATGGTGCTGCTGCTGTTGCCGATCACCAGCACTGTGAGCATGTCCACCTGGGTCACAGGCAGAGCCTTGAGGCCATGCAGGGTCACCTGTTCTTCTGTGCGGCCCAGCTGACGGGCCATCACCACGGGTGTGTGCTCGGGACGATGGCCGAGAAGAATCTCCTGGGCCCGTTGCAGCTGCCAGTCGCGGCCTTTGGATCGCGGGTTGTAAAGAGCGACGACGAAGTCGCCGGCTGCTGCGGCGTGCAGCCGTTGTTCAATCACAGGCCAGGGCGTGAGGCGATCGCTGAGGCTGATGGTGCAGAAGTCATGCATCAGCGGCGCTCCGGCCCGGGCCGCCGCCAGTTGAAGAGCGGAGAGGCCTGGATGCACCTCGAACAACGGACGTGAGCGTTCAGCCAGCGCCATCCATAGCTCGAGGGCCAGCCCGGCCATGCCGTAGATGCCGCTGTCGCCAGACGACACCAGCGCCACTCTGGCTCCCTGCTGAGCAAGGGACAGGGCCTGCTGGCAACGGTCCCGTTCGCGGGTGAGTTGACCGTCCAGCCGCACCTGGTCCTGGCGGCGCAGCGGTTCGAGCAGATCCAGGTACAACCCGTAGCCCACCCAGACCCCGCAGCGACTCAACGCGCGGCGGGCATCGGGGGTGAGCAGGCTGAGATCCCCTGGACCGCTGCCGATGAGGTGCAGTTCTCCCCGTTGCGGTGCAAAGGGCTGCGCCGCTTCGGCGATCGCCACGGTGACTGCACCCTGCTCCTCAGGCCCGGCATGGAGGATGCGTTTGCTCTGTAAGAGCTGGGCACCTTCCCCAGCGGCCAGCAGAGCCGCGGCTTCCGCAACCGATGCTGTGCCTATCTCCGCTTCGACGACGGCCGACGGTGTTGGCACCGGTACTGCCGCGAGGGCTGAGGCGCTGAAGAACCTGACTGTCCAGTCGCAGTCCTGCGCCAAGGCGAGCAAAGCGGGCTCATCGCTCTTGATCTCGATGCTGCCGAAGCCAGCAACGGCCTCGGCAGCCAGCCCTGCGCTCTCCAGTGCTTGATGAATGGCGCGTTCAATCAGGCACTGGCTCGTGTTGCGTTCGCAGCCGAGGCCCAGCCACAAGGTGGCTGGATGCCAGCGACAGGGTGCGGCGTGACTCCCAGGACCAATCGCCAGCTCGGACCTGTCATCAGGGTTTGAGGTGAATGCCAAGGTGCTGGCTGAGGCACAAGCGCGCCAGTGTTCGCTGCCGCTTTGCTGCCTCACCGCAATCGGGCTTCCCTGGGCCTGTTGGATCATCAGCCGGCGCCAGGCATCGGTCGTGCCACTGCGCCGAAACCCCCAGATTTCTCCGAAGGAATCCAGCGCAAGCCGCCCCTGCGTGGCTGCATCACCGGTGATCACTGCGGTACCCCCAAGCGATGCTGCGAGCTCCCTGGCCAACTGTTCCCCTCCGGCGCGATGCCCGCCCAGAAGAGGGACCACCTGCAGACCCTGGGTATCAAGCACCAGAACAGCCGGATCGCTCTCTTTGTCGTTGATCAGCGGGGCGATCAGTCGGGTGACGGCTCCAAGAGCTCCAACCACAATCAGGCGACCGCCCTCGCGCCAGTGTGTCTGCAAGAGCTCACTGGCGCTCGCCACCAGCACTGAATCTGGGCAGGGATCGAGGGATGCAGCGGCACTGGGGGAGAGCGCGATGCGTTCGCTCAAGCCCTGGTTTGCCAGGCGCTGAAGCAGCGGCCAGGCGCTCCGTGAGAGTCCGATGGCCAGCGTTGCAGCACCAGAGCGTGATGGGGAAGACGGGTCGTTCAGAACTGCAGCCTCGGATGGTCAGCGCTGGGTGCCATCAGCGTTCAATAGCTCCCTCGCCGATCCTCCCAGGCTGCTGGATGGTGCTGCCTGCGGAGCTTCCTGTTGCGGTGCTGGCGCAGGGGCGCTTTCGGCGCTGGGAGGTGTGTCCTCTTGGGGGGTGTCCTCTTGGGGGACTTCCTCGGGACGCGCGTCTGCGGAGGTTGGTGTCTCCGCAGCGGTGGCTTCTGGGGGGAGGACCTCCTCAGCTGGCCCTTCAATGGCCTCCTCAGTGGCCTCCTCCATGGGCTCATTCATGGGTTCGTCCAAGGGCTTCTCGAGCGCGACTGGCTCCTGCACAACCTGCGGTTCAGTGGCTGGTTCTGTGGCTGGTTCTGTGGCTGATTCCAGTTCTGGGTCTGGGGATTCGTCCGACTTGACCACGTCTCCCAGCAGTCGGGCGATCTGCGCGTCACTGAGCCGGGATTGCATCCAGATGGGGCGCGATCCCGGCTGATGGGTGATTGGCCGAAGTTGGTTATTGAACACAGGGCTCATCGGTTCACCCACGCCATCCAGGAGCTCCATCTGCACGCGCCCAGGCCCATTGCCGCCCCCCTTGATCCAGAGAGACTCCTGTCGGTCCACCAGAAAACTGTCTCCATTCACGGAGATTCGCAGCCTCCAGCGAGCGTCTCCTTCGCGCAGGTTCTGCAGCGGTGCGTTCCAAATCAGCCAATCGAGAAAAAGGGGCTCACCGCCGCCCAGGTCCGACGGACTGACCATGGCAAGCCAGGGGGCGTCAGGTGCTGGCTGCGTTCCTTCAAGACCTTGAAGCTGATCAAAACGCCATTGCAAACTGGCTCCAGGGGTTTTCACCGCTTCGCCCCAGGGCATGGCCGCATAAGCGGTGAAACGGTGGCTTCCCGCTGTGAGCGCTGGGAGTTGGATGCGCAAGCGTCCGCCCTCGGCTTCGCTGAATCGCAGTGGAGGCTGGTCATCGATCTGCAGCGCCACATGGGCTCCCAGGCCGAACTCGGGATCCTGGGCCAGGGGCCAGTCGCTCACCTGCAGCACCAGGGTTTGCTGGTTCGGCTGGAGCACCGTGCCATCGGCGGGGCTGGTGAGCTGCAACTGAGGATGATGAGCCGCCAGGGCTGTCTGAAGTTGTTGAACCGCCCCTGGAGGCGCCACTTCCTGCAGGCGTCCGCTTGGGGCAGTGGGAGCCAAGGGATCCACGGCTGACCCGGTCTCCATCGATCCCATCCGCCCCCATCCCCAGGCCGAGGCCGGCTCTGCGCTGGTGACCAGCAACACAACGCTGAGGAGAGCAGTGATCCAGCGGAGCCAGGATTGAAATCGGCCCGAAGCCGTCATGGGGACCAACTCAAGATCAGTCCATTCTGAATGCTCATGCCGGAGTCAGGAGATTCGGCGCAATTTGCATTACTTAGTGAGGCATTTTTTCGTTTGCGTGGATAATTTCTTGGGCAATTTAAAACTTTTTGTTGATAGCGGGCGTCATGAAAACGTCAGGCCCAGACAGGCGCGCGGCCGGATTGAACCTTTGTAACTCCATGGGGTCTTCTGTGCATCTGCGCCCCTATGCTTCCGCCAGCGGTCCCCTCTTTGGGGCCCAGCGCTCCAGTGGCCGACAGGGGTTTCGCTCCTGTCGCCATTGGCGCCCGGTCGTGGTGACGCTTCGCGGAGCTGCGTCCGGGGCCCCGGTGAACATCTGTTTATCGGAGGGGTGGCCCACCACCTCGATCCCGTCCCTCGAGGAACGACTCGATGACCATCAGCCCACCAGAGCGTGGGAGCACCGCGAAGACTCAGGTTGAAAAGGTTGACAATCCAGCAACCTTCGAGCTGTTCGGCAAGCCCGGACACTTCGACCGAGCTCTCGCGAAAGGTCCCAAAACCACCACTTGGGTTTGGAACCTCCACGCCAATGCTCACGATTTCGACAGCCACACGAGTGACCTTGAGGAGGTCTCTCGGAAGATCTTCAGTGCTCACTTCGGCCATCTGGCCGTGATCTTCATCTGGCTAAGCGGTGCCTTCTTCCATGGAGCCCGCTTCTCCAATTTCTCCGGTTGGCTTGCTGACCCCACCCACGTGAAGCCCAGCGCTCAGGTGGTGTGGCCAGTGTTCGGCCAGGAGATCCTCAATGGCGATATGGGTGCCGGTTTCCAGGGCATTCAGATCACCTCAGGCCTCTTCCATGTCTGGCGTGCCTGGGGCATCACCAACGAAACGCAGCTGATGTCTTTGGCCATCGGCGCTCTGGTGATGGCCGGCCTGATGCTCAATGCAGGCGTTTTCCACTATCACAAAGCAGCTCCAAAGCTGGAGTGGTTCCAGAACGTTGAGTCGATGCTCAACCACCACCTCGCTGGACTGCTCGGCCTCGGGTCACTGTCCTGGACAGGTCACCTTCTGCACGTGTCCCTGCCCACCACCAAGTTGATGGATGCCATCGACGCCGGCCAGCCGCTGGTGCTCAATGGCAAGACCATCGCTTCTGTGGCGGACATCCCCCTGCCGCACGAATTCTTCAATCAGGATTTGCTGGCGCAGCTCTATCCCGGATTCGGTGCCGGTATCGGTGCTTTCTTCTCGGGTAACTGGGCCGCCTACAGCGATTTCCTCACCTTCAAGGGTGGTCTGAATCCAGTCACCGGCAGCATGTGGATGAGCGATATCGCCCATCACCATCTGGCCATCGCGGTGCTGTTCATCGTGGCCGGTCACATGTACCGCACGAACTGGGGCATCGGTCACTCCATCAAGGAGATCCTTGAAGGCCAGAAGGGTGATCCCCTGCTGTTCCCTGCCACGAAGGGCCATGACGGCCTGTTCGAGTTCATGACCACAAGCTGGCACGCCCAGCTGGCTGTGAACCTCGCCATGCTCGGTTCCCTGAGCATCATCGTGGCCCAGCACATGTATGCGATGCCTCCATACGCCTACATGTCAATCGACTACCCGACGCAGATCGGTTTGTTCACCCATCACATGTGGATTGGTGGCTTCCTGATCGTCGGTGCGGCAGCGCACGCTGCCATCGCGATGATCCGCGATTACGACCCTGCCAAGCATGTGGACAACGTGCTCGACCGGGTGCTGAAGGCTCGTGACGCCCTGATCAGCCACCTCAACTGGGTGTGCATCTGGCTGGGCTTCCACAGCTTCGGCCTCTACATCCACAACGACACCATGCGTGCTCTGGGGCGTCCCCAGGACATGTTCAGCGACTCAGCGATTCAGCTGAAGCCTGTGTTCGCACAGTGGATTCAGGGACTGCACGCCGCTGCTGCTGGCAGCACTGCTCCCAACGCCCTTGCGGGTGTCAGCGAGGTGTTCAACGGTTCCGTCGTTGCCGTGGGTGGCAAGGTTGCAGCAGCGCCGATCCCCCTGGGCACCGCCGATTTCATGGTGCACCACATCCACGCCTTCACGATTCACGTGACGGTGTTGATCCTGCTCAAGGGTGTGCTCTACGCCCGTAATTCCCGCCTCATCCCTGATAAGGCCAATCTTGGCTTCCGTTTCCCTTGCGACGGCCCCGGCCGTGGCGGCACCTGCCAGGTGTCCGCATGGGACCACGTGTTCCTGGGTCTGTTCTGGATGTACAACTCCCTCTCCATCGTGATCTTCCACTTCTCCTGGAAGATGCAGAGCGATGTGTGGGGAACGGTGAATGCTGACGGTTCCGTTCAGCACATCACCAACGGCAATTTTGCCAACAGCGCCATCACCATCAACGGCTGGCTGCGTGACTTCCTGTGGGCTCAGGCTGCTCAGGTGATCAACAGCTACGGCTCCAACACCAGCGCCTATGGCCTGATGTTCCTTGGTGCTCACTTCGTCTGGGCCTTCAGCCTGATGTTCCTGTTCAGCGGCCGCGGCTACTGGCAAGAGCTGATCGAGTCCATTGTTTGGGCTCACAACAAGCTGAAGGTGGCCCCCGCCATCCAGCCCCGTGCGCTGTCCATCACCCAGGGCCGTGCCGTGGGTGTCGCTCATTACCTCTTGGGCGGCATTGCGACCACATGGGCCTTCTTCCACGCCCACATCCTTGTGGTCGGCTGACCTCTCCTGACCTTTCCCTCTAATGGCAACGAAATTTCCTTCGTTCAGCCAGGGTCTGGCACAGGACCCGACAACCCGCCGCATCTGGTACGGGATCGCCACGGCTCACGACTTCGAGAGCCATGACGGAATGACGGAGGAGAAGCTTTACCAAAAGCTCTTCTCCACCCATTTCGGACACCTCGCGATCATCGGCCTGTGGGTTTCGGGCAACCTGTTCCACATCGCCTGGCAGGGCAACTTCGAGCAGTGGGTCGCCGACCCTCTGCACGTGCGCCCCATCGCTCACGCAATTTGGGATCCCCACTTCGGTCAAGGCGCCATTGACGCCTTCACCCAAGCGGGTGCCTCCTCACCGGTGAACATCGCCTACTCGGGCCTGTATCACTGGTTCTACACAATCGGCATGACCACCAATGCCGAGCTGTATCAGGGTTCCATCTTCATGATGATCCTTTCGGCTTGGGCTCTGTTCGCCGGTTGGCTTCACCTCCAGCCCAAGTTCCGCCCTTCACTGGCTTGGTTCAAAAACGCGGAATCCCGCCTGAACCACCACCTGGCTGTTCTCTTCGGCTTCAGCTCCATCGCCTGGACCGGTCACCTGGTTCACGTGGCGATTCCTGAGTCCCGTGGTCAACACGTTGGTTGGGATAACTTCCTCAACGTGATGCCCCACCCCGCCGGTCTGGGACCCTTCTTCACCGGCAACTGGGGTGTGTATGCCCAGAATCCCGACACCATGGGCCAGGTGTTCGGATCTGCAGAGGGATCCGGCACCGCGATCCTGACGTTCCTGGGTGGCTTCCACCCTCAAACTGAGGCTCTCTGGCTCACCGACATCGCCCATCACCATCTGGCCATCGGCGTGATCTTCGTGATCGCCGGCCACATGTACCGGACGAATTTCGGGATCGGACATTCCATCCGCGAGATCCTCGAAGCCCATAACCCCCCTCAGGGCACACCTGGAGACCTGGGCGCAGGCCACAAGGGTCTTTACGACACCATCAACAACAGCCTGCACTTCCAGCTCGGTCTGGCCCTCGCATCCCTGGGCGTTGTCACCTCCCTGGTGGCTCAGCACATGTATGCGATGCCGTCCTACGCCTTCATCGCGAAGGACTACACAACCCAGGCTGCGCTCTACACCCACCACCAGTACATCGCCATCTTCCTGATGTGCGGTGCCTTCGCTCACGGTGCGATCTTCTTCATCCGTGACTACGACCCCGAAGCCAACAAGGACAATGTCCTGGCTCGGATGCTCGAGCACAAGGAAGCGATCATCAGTCACCTGAGCTGGGTCTCCCTCTTCCTCGGTTTCCATACCCTCGGCCTCTACGTTCACAACGACGTGGTCGTGGCTTTCGGGACCCCCGAGAAGCAGATCCTGGTTGAGCCCGTCTTCGCTCAGTTCGTTCAGGCTGCGTCGGGTAAGGCGATCTACGGCTTCGACGTTCTGCTCGCCAATACCGGTGGTGTGGCCGCCAATGCCAACGCTGCCTACATGGGCGGTTGGATGGATGCCATCAACGGTGTACGCGGCAGCAACGACCTGTTCCTGCCCATCGGCCCTGGTGACTTCCTTGTTCACCACGCCATCGCTCTGGGACTGCACACCACCACCCTGATCCTTGTGAAGGGTGCGCTGGATGCCCGTGGTTCCAAGCTGATGCCCGACAAGAAGGACTTCGGCTACTCCTTCCCCTGCGACGGCCCCGGCCGTGGCGGCACCTGCGACATCTCCGCTTGGGACGCCTTCTATCTGGCCGTCTTCTGGGCTTTGAACACCGTGGGTTGGGTCACCTTCTACTGGCATTGGAAGCACCTCGCCATCTGGCAGGGCAACGTGGCTCAGTTCAACGAATCCAGCACCTATCTCATGGGCTGGTTCCGCGACTATCTGTGGCTTAATTCCTCCCAGCTGATCAACGGTTACAACCCGTTCGGCAGCAACAACCTCGCCGTCTGGGCCTGGATGTTCCTGTTCGGTCACCTGGTGTGGGCCACCGGTTTCATGTTCCTGATCTCCTGGCGTGGTTACTGGCAAGAGCTGATCGAGACCATCGTCTGGGCTCACCAGCGCACCCCTCTGGCCAACCTCGTCGGCTGGCGCGACAAGCCTGTGGCTCTGTCCATCGTTCAGGCCCGTGTTGTGGGACTCGCCCACTTCACGATCGGGTACATCCTCACGTACGCCGCATTCCTGATCGCTTCGACCTCTGGCAAGTTCGGTTGATCGCTTGATTCAACGAACCTGCATCTGACGTCAGCAGTCGTTCCTCCTCTGTCCCGTCCGGTTGTCCGGACGGGATTTTTTTATGGCAACTAGCCGCTGAAGCGGATGTCGAGCGTGCGCAAGTAGGTGTGCAGGCCAGCATCTTGAATCGGCAGAACGTACGCGTCCGCGCCGGATTCGTTGCGATGGGAATGCCAGTAGCCAGGCGGGGTGACGAAAGCTGCACCCGGGGCCCAGTCTTCCCGGTGTGGGTTGATGATCCGCCCCTGATCATTGAGCTGCGTGCCAATCAGGGTGTAACAGCCTGGTTCGCAGGCCACAGCGAAGTCCAAGGCGATGGATTGATGGCGGTGGGGCATCTGCTCCTGGTGGGCCGGAAGAATGCCGAGCATGGCCCAGAGGGTGTGGCTCACGGTGCGTGACTGGGGAAAGGCGCTGTTGCCCAGGAGCACACTCACTCGGTTGGCCTTCGAACCCACGGCGCTGCTCGCGATCTCAGAGAGTTTCCGCTGACTGTCGCGATGGCTGTAGAAGGTGGGTTCAAAACGGGCTTGGCTTGGTGCGACTCCCAAATGCCTCAACAGCGGCGCGTCGTGCACCCAGTAGATGGCCGCCTTGTCTGCACTGGTGTGAATAGCGTCGCCGCCGGCCGGTAGAACGAGCATGTCGCCCTTGCTCCAGGCGAAGCGTTGACCGCAGGCAGCCGTTTCGCCATGACCCTCGGCCACGAAGAACAGCTGGCTGGTGGCCACTGCTGCTGTACGCAACTCCTCCTGATCCAGACGCACGAAGTTGGCGCAGAGTGAGGGGCCTGTAGCTGGCCCTGCGCAGCCCAGTTCCGCACTCAGATCCAGAGGCAGCACTGCGCTGCCAGGTTCCTCAAAGAAGCTGGGCGAAAAGCTCCGATATGGCACGAGCTCGGTCAGGCCGCTGCGAATCGGATTGGCCGCTTCCCCGTAGGAGAAGTATTGGGCCTGCTCCGAGGACAGGCTTTGTGTGGTTGCACTGCTCACCATGCGCCCATCACCTCAGTCTTAAAAAGAGACCCACCTTACGAATCGACGCTTTGGGCTTCGGTATGCACCGCGTCATGTTTTCGCTGAGGCTCAGTCACCTTTCCGCGGCTCTTGGACGCTGAACTAGGTCATCTCCGCCGTACACCTGGCTCACCATGCCGACGTTGCCTCCCCGTCTCGAACTTGTGTTGCTTCTTTCCGCGGCAGCGACCGGTTACAACCTCACGATGCAGATCCTGCCCGGTCAGCGCATCGACCTGGCGCAGTTCGATGCTGAGGAGCGTGTTCAGGCTTCGGAGACTTTGTCTTCGTCCGACGCTGTCTCGGTTTCAAACTCCCCGCTGCCCATCAGTCCTGCACCAGCGGCGGTGATGGAGGTGGCTGTTGTGACCGCCGGGGGGACCTGTGCCATTCCGCCCATGGGTGGTCCCGTCCTGAATGAACGGTTTGAACCCTGTTAACCATCCAGCTCCGGCATCGCTGGCCCCACGCCGCGCCAGCGTTTGAGCTGGAGATAGATCGCTGGAATCACAAACAAGGACAGCAGTGTGGACACCAACAATCCACTGAAGACGACCGTACCGATGCTGATCCGGCTGGCTGATCCGCTGCCGCTGGCCAGAAGCAGGGGCAGGAAACCCGCCAGCGAAGTGACCGCGGTGAGCAGGATCGGTCGCATTCGGTTGATGGCGGCTTCCTCGATGGCATCGAAGAGAGGGATGCCTTGCTCGAGGCGCTGATTGGCGAATTCCACGATCAGGATCCCGTTCTTGGCGGCCAGGCTCACCAAAACGAGAAGGCCCATTTGGGCATAAACGTCCAGAGTGAGGCCTCGGAGTTTCAAGCCGATCAAGGCCCCGAGCAGGGCCATGGGCACGGTGAGCAGGATGATCAGAGGGTCGAGGAAACTTTCATAGAGCCCGGCCAACAGCAGGTAAACCACCGTGAGGCCGAGAGCAAACAGCACCCAGCTCACGGATTCAGCCCGGGTCTCTTCTTTGGCCAATCCGGTGAAGGTGAGGGCCAGATTGGATCCGCCGGTGCGATCGCTCAGGGCTTGGAGTAAATCGATGGCTTGTCCGCTGCTCACAGCATCGGTCGGCACAGCAATGATGCTGATTGAGCGGTTTTGGTTGTAGTGGGTAATGCTGTTGGCCCCCGAATCCCGTTTCAGGCGCGCAACATTGGCCACTGAGACCAGTTCGCCGCTGCGATTGCGCACCATCAGGCTTGTTAGGTCATCGGGAGTGCTGCGATCGGATCCCTCAAGCTGAACGTAGATGCTGCGGATCTGCCCGCCTTCGAAGGTGTCATCGATGTAGCGACCACCGATGGCCGTGCCGATGTCACGAAGGGTTGGTCCCACTGGCAGGTCAAGGGCTGCCATCTGGGTTCTGTCGATCTCCAGTCGCCATCGAGGTGAACTGGCATCAAAGCGGGTGCTCACCCGCTGAAAGCGGCCGGAGCCCTGTGCGGCTCGAATGAAACGCTGCGCCTGGGTTTCGAACTCCTGAAGACTCAGTTGGCCGCCACTGCGGTCCAACAGTTGCATTTGCAGGCCCGATTCACTGCTGAATCCCCGCACTGTGGGAGGCGTGGTGACAATCACCCTTGCATCTGTAATTTGTCGCTGAAGAGCCTTGTTCAGCCGTTTCTTCACGGCTTCGCTGCTGTTCTCGCGCCCCGATCGCTCCTTCAGGGGGGCTAAACGCAAGTAAAAGGCGCCCCTGTCTTCTCCACTCTGGCCGAACGAACGGCCCGCATAGAAGTTGCCGCTGCGGATCAACGGTTCCTCCGCGATCACCTGACGGATCCGTTCCATCACCGCCTCGGTGCGCTCGAGGCTGGCTCCCTCCGGCAGGGTGAAATACCCCCGCACTTGTCCCTGATCTTCATCGGGGATGAAGGAGGTGGGAATCGTTGCCAGGCCGATCCCCGTCAGCATCAGACCCGTCAAAATCAGACCGAGAACGATGCGACCGCGAGGGAGCCAGAGCGCCAGGGCTTGGCCATACCAGCTCTGCAGACGCCGCATCCCCTGGCGCAGCCTCTGGCTGATGCGTTTCACAGGCCCGGGTAAGCGCCCGCTTCCTGAACTGAGAACCCGGGCACAGGCCATCGGGGTGAAGGTGAGGGCGTTGAAGGTGGAAAACAGGATGGCTCCACTGATGGCCAGTGCAATCGGTTGGTAAAGGCGTCCGATGGATCCTGGGATGAGCAGCACCGGCAGGAACACGGCAGCCAAGACGAGTGAGGTCGCCACCACCGCGCCAGCCAGCTCGGCCATGGCGTCTTCAGCGGCACCCTGAGGTTCAGCGCCGTCTTCGATTCGCCCGGCGATGTCTTCGCTCACCACGATGGCGTCGTCGACCACGATTCCGGTGGCGAGCACCAATCCGAACAGAATCAGACTGTTGAGATTCGAGCCGCTGAGCCGCACCACAACGAGGCTGCCGATCAAGGCGACAGGGACGGCGATGCCAGGAATCAGCGCCAGTCGCCAGCGCCCGAGGAACAGCACCAGCACCACCAGCACGAGCACCACCGCATCGCGCAATGTTCCTGTGGTGCGATCCAGGTTGGCCTGCACCGTTTCAGCGACATCCACAATCACCTGCATGCTCAGGCTGGGAGGAAAACTGCTTTCCAGGCGCTTGAGCGCTTCCATCACCGCGCCACTCACTTCGAGGGCGTTGGCACCGTCTCGCTGGAAAATGCCTACTGCGACAGAGCTGTTCCCCTCAAGGTTCAGGGTGCTGCTGCCGTAACTGCGCTGGCCGAGTTGGACTCGTCCAACATCCTTCAAGCGCACGAGACCACCTGCCTCCGTGCGCTTCACTACCATGGCTTCGAAGTCAGCTCGATTGCGCAGACGTCCTTCTGCATCGATGGGAAGGCTGAACAGTTGTCCGGCGGGTGCTGGGGCTTCTCCCAGGCTTCCCACTGCCGCGAGAACGTTCTGCTCGGCCAGCGCTGCGGTGACGTCGTTGGTGGAGAGGTTGAACTGCTCTAGGCGGTTGGGATCAAGCCAGAGTCGGAAGGCCAGCTCGCTGCTCCCGAACACGCGAATGTCTCCCACGCCCGGCACAGCCCTGAGCGCTTCCCGTAGGTTCTGATCCAGCCAGCCGCCGATGAAAATGGGTTCGTAAAGGCCTGGCGGAGCGCTGAACCCCAGGATCAACAGCAGGTCATCGGTGGATCGGTTCACGTTCAGGCCCTGGCGCGTCACGGCCTGGGGAAGCCGGCGGCTGGCCAGATTCACCTCGTTCTGAACCTTGATCGCGTTCAGTTCGGGATCCCCTGATTGGAAGCGGAGGCTGAGGCTGGCGCCGCCCTGACGGCTGCTGGACGTCATGCTCTCCAGTCCTTCCAGCCCATTGAGCTGTTTCTCAAGAACGGCTGTGACGCTTTGCTCCACCACCTCTGGGCTTGCAGCCGGGAAGGTGGCGCTCACGCTGACGCGTGTTGGGGCCAGTTGGGGAAGGTCTTCCAGTCCGAGTCCTACCAAGGCCACGGTCCCTGCCAGCAGCACGAGCAGGCTGCAGACGATGGTGAAAACAGGCCGCCGCAGAAACGGCTGGGAAATGGACCGCAAGGCCGCAGTGGCTCAGGAGCGCCAAGATCCTGACAGCAGAAAGCCCCGAATGCGCCATTCAGGAGCATTCGGGGCTTGATGGTGTTGAAAGAAGGTCCGGTGCAACCGGATCAGTTCACACTCCAAACACCGCCGGCGATATTCACGAGAGGGGCGACGAGCGCGGTGCCGGTGAGGAACCAGGCGAATGCAGCGCCACCACAGCCTCCCAGCCAGAAGCCACTGGCAAACTCAGCCCAACCAGCTTTGGTGAACAGGTCGGCGGGAGGATTGTCGATTGTGGCGTCAGCAGGCTGCACGTTGGGGCCATTGCCTGCGGTTCCGTAGATGGAGAGACACACCGTCAGGATGGAAACCAGGCCAATGGTGGCCAGCAATCCAGCGGTGGTGGAGTATTCGGTGAGTCGCAGGGGGCCGCAGATCGTGAACGGGCCGTACAGGAAAAAGCCATGAGCCATGCCCACTTCCAAGCCACGACGGTTGGGAGAGAGGGCTGGTCTGTAGGCAGGAAGTGCGTTGAGGAAGGCCTTGGTGAAATAACTGCTGTTCACCGGAGTGGCCAGGTTGCCGACGGTGGGGTCGGCCACGGGGGTCACGGTCATGGAATGGAAAGCGATTGAGGTGCGGAGCGCTGAAGCGGTCTGAAGGGCACGCGGCCGATCAATCAGTGGCTTCGATCACGTTGAAAAGCAGAGCCATGGCCACAGCTGGGCCCATGATCCCCACGAGGGGAACGAACACTGAGGGCATCCAGGCAGCGACAAATTCTCCGGTCATGGCAGCGGCCAAAAGGTCCGCCAGTACTGTAGTGAGCGCCTTTCTTTCGGTCTCGTGCCGATGGCATCGGCGACATAAAAGTTCAATCCACACGGCGTCCGTCGCTCAAGCTCCATGACTCAGCTCCTCGCCGGTAGTGCAGCGTTCGTGCTGGTGGCTGTGCTCTGGCTGCTTGGACGTCGTCCGAGCAAAACGTTGCTGCGCAGCACCGACGCGGGCTCAGTGGCTGCGATCAACAGGGCCCAGCTCGGCCTTGTGCAAAGCGATGACTCAGCCTTGCCTGAGTCTTCCCTCGACGCCACGGCCGAAATTTCGGAGGCTGCTCCAGCTCCGGTGTTTTCACGGCCAGTGGGAACAGCTGCGCGCCTCGCTCTGACGAAGGAGCTGTGCCGGGCCATGGATCAGGGCGGGCCGGACGAGCGTTTGCTCGCCGTTGAACGTGCAGGGCTCTGGGGACATCGCTCCGTTTTGTCTGTGCTTCGCCGGGGCCTGCGCGATTCGGATCGGCGCGTTGTTTTAGCCGCCGCCGCCGGTCTCGAGCGCCAGCGTGGTGCAACCCGTCCGAGCCCGTCTCAGCAGGCCCGCCCTCCGCGCAATGTGGCCCGTATGCGGTAAATCGGCCTCCCCTGGCTTTCGTGATACGTGCGAATCAGCAGTTCTGCCAGTAGCCCGAAGCAGAACAGCTGGATGCCGGCCAACCCGAGCACCACCGCCAGGATCAGCAAGGGTCGTGTGCCGATGTCGTCACCCATCAGCTTGATCGCCAGCAGGTAGGAGCTGGCAATCAGGCTGAGGAGAATGGCGATCAGACCACCAAAGCCGAAGACATACATCGGGCGCGTCAGAAACCGCTTCATGAACCACACCGTGAGCAGGTCCATGAGCACTCGGAAGGTGCGGTCAATGCCGTATTTGCTTGTGCCGTACTGGCGGGCCCGGTGGTTCACCTTCACTTCGGTGATGCGTGCCCCTTCGATGAAGGCCAGTGCCGGCAGGAACCTGTGCAGCTCCCCGTACAGACGCATGTCGGCGAGCACATCGCGGTCGTAGGCCTTGAGTGAACAGCCGTAGTCATGCAGGCGCACACCCGTGACGCGCCCGATGATCCGGTTGGCAATGCGGGACGGAAGCTTGCGTTGCAGTTCGGCATCCTGGCGGTCGTGACGCCAGCCACTCACCAGGTCGAAGCCCTCGCGTTGCTTGGCAAGCAGGAGGGGAATATCAGCGGGATCGTTCTGAAGATCGCCATCGAGGCTCACGATCACCTTGCCTTGCGCCACGTCGAAACCCGCGGCCATCGCTGCCGTCTGGCCGTAGTTCTTGCGCAGAAGTACGCCCACCAGCTCCGGCACGTCCGCGCTGATCCGTTCCAGAACAGCAGCCGTTGCATCGGTCGACCCATCGTTGACCAACACCAGTTCAAAGTGTTCACCGGTCGGACGCAGTGCGCTGAGGAGCTGCTCAACCAGTTCCGGCAGGCTCTCCTCCTCGTTGTAGAGCGGCACCACGACCGAGAGGTCAAGCCCTGCCATGGGGATCAAGCGCATATCGCAGCAACTTAATCGGCGCTTGGATCGCCGTAGCCTGTGGCCCTAGGCCTGGGATTACCAGGACCGATAACGGCGGTAGATCGTTCGTGTCCCGAGTTGAACCGTTTTGCCGTTGGGACAGACCCCTTCGCGCGTCACCTTGTAGTACCCGGCCCGGCATTGACTGAGAGGAGTTCGGGAATAGGAATACTTCTCCCCAGGGCAGTAGGCGTCTTCATTGATCGAGCGGAAATCCCTGTAGCGCTCACGATCGTCTGTGTTCACCATCAGCACGGCCTGTCCTGCTGCAGGACTCCCTTCTGAACTGGCACCTGTCACCTTCCAGCGAAACCTGTTCTCTCCCGGACGTACGGACAGGAAACTGCCGTGTTGACGCGTGCCAAGACTGATGGAAAAGCTTTCAGAGCTTCTGCGTCCTTCACCGTATTCCCTATTGGTGAAGCCACCCGTGCGTCGATTGCGGATCACGATTCGCTGCTTCGCCGCTGGCGGGGTCGATGCCAGAAAGCGGATGCCCTTGATCGGTGTCACGCTCTCCCCCGGGCAATCCCCCCTGTAAATCGTGCGCACGAGCGTGAGCTCCTCAACGGGCTGGCTGCCCTGGAGAAACTCGCCGCTGGAGCCATCCGTGCTGAAAGGGTTGCGCTCAGGCGTTCCTGGATCCCATTGCGCGATCAGGGTGCCGGCCAGCAGGGAAAGGGGGTCCATCGCTTGGGGTCAAGGACTGTCATTTTGCTGTTTGGCAACCCCTGCCGCTGATCAGGGCAGGGTGGTGCCGTCATGACATCGCATGATCCGACCAGCCCCCCGTAGTTCGGCTCTGTAATGGCTGGCCACAGGGTGTCGGTCGCTGGGATGGAGGCTGTCGATGCCGATGCCATTGCGTCCATGCTCCCGCCCTGAACTGTGCATGTAGCGGCCGCGCTCGAGGTGAATCGCCACGTGCGTACAACGTTGCGGTCGCCCGAAAAAGATCAGATCACCCGGTCGCAGCAGTTGGTCATTCCCTGGCCGAACAGCGACGGGTTCGCAGAAGCGTTCCTGTTGATAAGCGTCTCTGGGAAGCCAGATGCCGGCACTGGCGAAGGCACACTGCACCAGCCCCGAACAGTCGAGATCAGGGCCCAGCGTTCCGCCCCAGAGGTAGTCATTCGGGCGGGCGGCGGCAACCTTGAGCCATGCGAGCACTGCAGGAATCCGCGCCGCGATGGCGTCACTGCTCATCAGTCGAGGCCGGGGAGGCGTCGTTGTGCGCGCCTGTCCGGCGAGATCGGCCACGTTCAGCCAGCAGGGGTAGCCGTCCTCGAGCAATTGCACGCGGATGCGGGTGGTGCCGAGCTTGTTCACAGGGGTGATCACGCGGAAGCAGCGGCCCGCCGCTGCCTGGGTTGCCAGACCTTCCCCGCGGCTACGGGCGTACCCGTTGAGGTCTTTGAGGAGTTGCCAGCAGCTCCCGGGAGTGATCAGATCTGGAGTCAACGGAGTGCCTAGGGTCGGCATTGACTGAAGCCAGTGCCATGGCGTTCTACCGCCCCGAGCCGACGATGCAGGAGCATTTAGCTGCTCTGATCGATCGGCTCGCCGCCGATGGACGACCGGGGCTGCATGAGCGAATGGCTGTGACCTGGGTGCGATACGACCAGGCATCGCCAGCGACGGGGAGCGGCTCTGGAGCGTCTTGGGCGGATCAGAAGCTCATGTATCCCGCCAGCGTGGTGAAGCTGATTTATGCGGTGGCCTCAGAACACTGGCTGGAAAGGGATGTGCTTCCAGACAGTGAGGAATTGCGTCGCGCTTTGCTCGACATGCTGGCTGACTCCAGCAACGATGCCACTGGATTGATTGTGGACTTACTGACCGGCACCACCAGCGGACCCGCCTTGCGTTCTCCAGCCTGGGAGCAGTGGCAGCATCAGCGCCTGGTTGTGAACCGGTGGCTCAGGGATTTTGGATGGCCCGAGCTGGAGCGGGTGAACTGTTGCCAGAAAACCTGGGGAGAGGGGCCCTATGGCCGCGAGAAGGCGTTTTATGGAGAGACCAATGCCAATCGCAACGCCTTGAGCACGGCAGCGGTAGCACGCATGCTGGAAGCGGTGATGACGGATGGTGTGCTGTCGCCACCGGCTTGTCAGCGACTGCGCACCCGCCTGCTCCGCTCTCTGGATCAGAAGGTGAGGGCGGCAGACCCGGAAAATCAGGTGGACGGATTTCTCGGTGCCGGTTTGCCTGCAGGCAGCACCCTTTGGAGCAAGGCCGGTTGGATGAGCCAAGCGCGCCACGATGCCGCCTGGTGGGCGTTCGGTGATGAAGCCCCACACCTGTTGGTGGTGTTCACCGAAGGTGCTGAGTTGGCGAATGATGCGTCTTTGCTGCCCGCAATGGCCAGCGATCTGGCGCGTTTCGCGACCAGCGACTGATCCGATTCAATTCAACGGAGAGGGAGGGATTCGAACCCTCGACAGAAGTTGCCTCCTGTAACTCCTTAGCAGGGAGCCGCTTTCAACCACTCAGCCACCTCTCCAGCGGCCCGCCCACCCTATCAAGAGGTCGACCCCTCAGACCACCAGGCGGGGCAGCCGATGCTTGAAGCTGCAGAGCACTTCCCAGGGGATCGAATCGGACAGCTCGGCCCAGTCCTGGGGATGAATCACCGCGTCACCGTCCGAACCGAGCAGGGTGACCACATCACCCACATCCAAGGTTGGGTGGTCGGTGGCGTCCACCATCAGTTGGTCCATGGTGATTGCCCCCACCTGCGGAAGGCGTCGGCCGGCGTGGAGCACTGCAATCTGCCCTGAGAGACAGCGGCTCACACCATCGGCGTAGCCGATGCCCACCACGGCCAGTCGGCTGGGACGGCTGGTGACGAAACGGTGCCCGTAACTCACGCCCACTCCCGCAGGCACATCGCGGATCAGGCTCACGCGCGCCTTCACCCCCATGGCCGGTTCCAACGGCACGGTCTGGTTCAGGTGCTCGCTGGGTGCATGGCCGTAGAGCGCTAGCCCCACACGCACCTGGTCGTGGTGAAGGGAACGATCGCGAAGCGTCCCTGCTGAATTGGCGAGATGGAATTGGAGGTTGTCGCTGCGATGGGCGCGCGTGACGGCCTCAAAGCGCTCCTGTTGCAAGCGGGTGATGCGCTCTGCATCCCCCGAGGGTCCGCCATCGGCTAGGGCCAAGTGGCTATACACGCCACGGAGAATCAGCTGGTCAAGTTGCTGGATCGCCTGGGTGAGACGGCTGCCGTCCTGCCAATCGCATCCGAGGCGAGTCATGCCGGTGTCGAGCTTGAGCTGAACGGCGAAGCGTCGACCACTGCCACTGGCCAGGTTTTGGCAGAGCAGAGCTTCACGCATGCTGCTCAGCGTGGGCATCAGCTGCCAGTGCAGGCAAGCCCGCAGATCCTCCACCTGAATCAGATTGCCGAGGACCAGCACAGGAAGTTCGAGCCCTGCGCGGCGCAGCTCAATTCCTTCTTGAAGAGTGGCCACGCCAAGGCTGGTGGCGCCTCCACAAATGGCGGCTCTGGCGACGGTCTCAGCACCGTGTCCGTAGCCGTCGGCTTTGACGACGGCCATCAGGGCACAGCCGGGGGCCAGAAGTTGTCTCAGCGCGCGGGCATTGCTTTCAACAGCCTGAGCGGAGACCTCCATCCAAGCCCGCTGACGGGGGTCGCTCCCGTTCTGGTGCTCGAGCCCTGCAGATTGTGGGTTGTCGACGAACAGGTCGGACATGGCTCGAGGTAGTGAGGGTCACAAAGCGTTGGTTGTGACCCCGATAGCATGACGTTTAATCTGGGAGCTGGCATGAGCCAGGTTCTCGTTCTCAATGCGTCATACGAGCCCCTGAATATCACCACCTGGCGTCGGGCTCTGGTGATGATGCTGAAGGGAAAGGCCGAGAGCCTTGAACACGACCCAGAACGGCTTGTGCGCCGTGACCTGCATGTCCCGACCGTGATCCGGTTGCGCCAATTCGTGCGCGTTCCCTTCCGTCAGGTCCCTTTGACGCGTCGCAATGTGTTCCAGAGAGACAATCACACCTGTCAGTACTGCGGTGCCAAGGAAAATCTCTCGATCGACCATGTGATGCCGCGCAGTCGTGGCGGTGGCGACAGCTGGGACAACGTCACAACAGCTTGCATGCGCTGCAATGTGCGCAAGGGAAATCGCACGCCCCAGGAGGCGGCCATGCCATTACGGAGAGTGCCAAGACGACCACTCAGCAGTCTCAGCTTTGATGCCGTGCGTCAGATCGATTCTGGTCGGCACACTGAGTGGGCCAAATATGTGATCGGCGCCTAAGTCAGTCGTCGGATTGACGACTGAGTGCCTCCAGCTTGCTGCGTTGTTCCTCGGCGATACAAGCGCCGATCACATCCTCCATTTGCCCCTGGAGCACGGGGTCGAGGCTGAAATTGCGGCCGAGGCGGTGATCTGTGACCCTGTTGTCTTTGGCGTTGTAAGTGCGAATCTTTTCGCTTCGATCACCTGTGCCCACCTGAGCACGCCGGGCGGAGCTTTCCCGGGCGTTGGCTTCTGCGAGCTGGCGTTCGTAGAGTTTGGCCCGCAGAATCTCCATCGCCCGCTCCCGGTTCTGAAGCTGAGACCGTTCCTGGGTGCAGAACACCCGGATTCCGCTGGGGCGATGCATCAGATCGACGGCGGTTTCAACTTTGTTGACGTTCTGGCCTCCGGCTCCGCCGGAGCGTGCTGTGCTGATCTCTAAATCGGCGGGTTCGATTTGCACTTCGACGGGGTCGGCCTCGGGCATGACGGCCACGGTGGCTGTGGATGTGTGAACGCGTCCTTGCGATTCCGTCGCGGGCACCCGTTGCACCCGGTGCACACCAGCTTCAAATTTCAGTTCGCTGAACACTGACTCTCCTTTGACCGAGAGGATCAGCTCTTTGAAGCCTCCAAGATCGGCCTCACTCGCACTGACTGGTTGAACCGTCCAGCCGCGCCGGCTGCTGAAGCGTTCATACATGCGTGCCAGATCACCAGCCCAGAGACAGGCTTCATCGCCACCGGCTCCGGCACGAATCTCCAGCATCACACTGCGTTCATCACGGGGATCTCTGGGCAGCAGGGCCAGGGTGAGCCGCTCAATCAACGCCTCATGGCGGATGTCCAGTTCGTCCAGCTCCAGTTGAGCAAGGTGGGCCATCTCCTCGTCACCACGGCTATCGCGCAGGAGCTCTCTGGCCTGTTCCCGCTCGGACTGCACCGCTTGCAGGCTGGCGTAATCGTTCACCAGGGGTTCGAGCCTGGAGCGCTCCCGGGCGATTGACTGCAGACGCGTGGGATCGGAGGCCACGTCTGGATCCGCCAATTGGCGTTCCAGGTTGTGGAAACTGCTGCGGGCCGCCTCAAGGCGACTGATCAAGGTTGATGGATCCATTCCCTCAGACACGGGGTTGATGCCTGTCTGCAAAGCACGACGCTGGATCAACAAAAACCCCCGAAAGCAGAGCTTTGTCTGCCTTCGGGGGGGTGTTCATGGCCAGGCCGTGATCAGGCGTCTGCTTTGTCACCAGCCTTCTTGTCTTCGCCAGCTTTGCCAGCTCCACCCATTCCGTATTTGCGCATGAAACGATCCACGCGTCCCTCGGTGTCGAGGATCTTCTGGGTGCCTGTGAAGAAGGGGTGGTTGCCACTCCACACATCAACGTGGATTTCGGGCTGCGTGGAACCAGTGGTCATCACCACCTCTCCGTTGCAGATCACCTTGGCATCGGGATACCAGGTGGGATGGATCTCGGGTTTGGGCATGACAGAAATCAGCGCTTGGAGAACTGGGGAGCTTTACGGGCTTTCTTGAGGCCGTACTTGCGACGTTCCTTGGCTCGAGGATCTCGGCTGAGATGGCCTTCGGTCTTCAGGGGTTTGCGATTGTCGGCGGAAAGCTCACACAAGGCGCGGGCTGCTCCTTGCTTGATGGCGTCGGCCTGACCGGTCAGCCCGCCTCCACGCACATTCACCAACACGTCGTACTCCGTGAGGAGTCCAAGGGTTTGCAGTGGAGCGCGAACCGCCGCCAGATAGGCAGGGTTGTAATTGAGGTAGTTATCGCCGGGGCGACCATTGATGGTGATAGTGCCGTTTCCTGGCACAAGGCGAACACGGGCCACAGAGGTTTTGCGGCGGCCGGTACCCCAGTAAACGACTGAATTCGAGGTGCTCATTGGGCAGTAGCGGCGGGATCGAGCTGCAGGGGCTTGGGCTGCTGGGCGGCGTGGGGATGCTCAGCACCCTTGTACACCTTCAATTTGCGGAACATCTGCCGGCCGAGGGCGTTGTGGGGAAGCATGCCTTTGATGGCCTTCTCCACGATTCGCTCAGGCAAGCGCTCCTGAAGGTGCGTGAAAGTTTCCACCTTCATGCCTCCGGGACGACCGGAGTGACGGCGGTAAAGCTTTTGCTGGGGCTTGTTGCCGCTCACCCGAATCTTGTCAGCATTCACCACGACCACGAAATCGCCGGTGTCGAGGTGAGGGGTGAAACTGGCCTTGTTCTTGCCGCGGAGCACGGAAGCCACCTCGGTTGCCAGTCGGCCGAGGGTTTGATTCTCAGCGTCCACCAGGTACCACTGGCGGTCGATTGAATCGATGGAGGGGACAGAGGTCTTGTTCATCGCGCCGGCATGCCGGTTCTGATATGCCCCGTCGCGAGCGACGAAGCTGGGCAGGGAGCGTTGGTCACGCCGTGGCGTTCCAACCAGAGCTCAAAGATCGACTCTACCTTGTCGCAGTTACCCCCATCCTCTGAATTGGGTGGAGGCCGTGCGGCTTCGGTGCTGAATTACCAGCTTGGAGGATCCGGTGGTGGATCTTCCGAAGCCAGACAAAAAGTCGGTTGACAATCGTACCAGCCACCCTCACTGAAGATGCTGTCTTCGTAGCCAGCCCTGAGCAGGCAGAGGCCCTGAGGAGGCGCCCCATCCTTCACCTCGTCGCGCCGGCGTTCCCGCCAGCGGCGCTCAAACTGGTCTGGTGTGAGCCGATGTTCTCCGACGGCCACCAATTGCCCCATCATCAGGCGCACCATTCCATAGAGAAAGCCGCTGGCCTGAACTTCCAGGTCGATCAGATCGCCCCGCCGTTGAACGGAGACATCCTGAATGGTGGTTCGTGAGTGCGCTCTTCGGCTGCCAGCGCGCTGGAAGGCTGCAAAGTCATGACTGCCCAGCATGCCCTCGAGGGCCGCAGCCATGGCCTGCTCATCAAGCCGGGCTTGATAGCGATGCCATGTCCAGGGCGCGAGAAAGAGATTGGGGCGTCGGCCGTTGTAAAGGGTGTAGCGATAGCGCCGGTAGGTGGCTGAGTAGCAGGCATGCCAGGAGAGCGGCCGTTCCACGGCTTCACGCACTCGGATGCTGGCGGGCAGCCGCCCATTCAAGGCCGGCGCCCAGCGACTGGCGGGAATCGGACCACTGCTGTCGAAATGCACAACCTGTCCGGCCGCATGCACACCGGCGTCAGTGCGACCAGCCGCGACGGCGTGGACCGGCCGGTGGGGATCGAGGTCAGCGATGGCCTGTTCCAGCACGCCTTGCACACTGGTGCCCTGCCGTTGCCGCTGCCAGCCACAAAAAAACGACCCCGCGTACTGGAGGCTGATGGCAATCCGCTGCGGCGAATCGGCTTCAGGTCCAGGTCGGGGGTCGTGAATTGTGCTGTGATCCGAAGGGGTCAGACCAACTCAATGATGGCCATCTCGGCATTGTCACCACGGCGGCGGACCGTGCGGGTGATTCGGGTGTACCCACCCTTGCGATCGCTGTAACGATCAGGTGCTTTTTCAAACAGTGCGTGCACAAGCTGTTTGTCATACACGTAGCCGAGGACGCGTCGTCGAGACGCCAGGCTGCCCTCTTTGGCCAAGGTGATCATCCGCTCGGCTTCATCCCTCAGGGCCTTGGCACGGGCCTTGGTCGTGGTAACCCGGCCTTCGCGGATCAGTTGCGTGGTGAGACCACGCAACATGGCCTTGCGTTGGTCAGCTGGGCGGCCCAGCTGAGGAACTCGACATTGGTGACGCATGGTTCGGGTGAGGTCTGGGAATGGAGTGAGAAACGATCAGGCGCTGGTGCGACTTTGGGGGATCTGGATGCCGATGCGTTCGAGGGCCTCGATCACTTCGTCAGCCGACTTGGATCCGAAGTTCTTGATCTCCAGCAGATCCTCGTAGCTGAAGCCCATGAGATCGGAAACCGAATTCACTTGAGCTCGCTTCAGGCAGTTGTAAGCACGCACCGAGAGGTTGAGTTCCTCGAGAGGAATTTGAGCCTCAGCCGTGGGCTCGGGTTCGGCGCTGACTTCTTCAACCATGGTGACCGTGGCCAAAGGTTGGAACAGCTCGATCAGCTGATTGGCAGCCTGGGCAATGGCATCGTCTGGGGTGATGGATCCGTCGGTCACCACCTCCATACGCAGCCGCTCACGCGCGGATCCACCCTCGGCAACGGCCGTTTCATCGATGGTGAAGTTCACCCGATGCACGGGCATAAACACGGCATCGATCTGCAGAAGATCGATGGCGCTGGTGTCTTCGTTGTGGCGATCCACCGGCCGGTAGCCGATGCCCCGCTCCACGTGCACCTCAAGCTCGAGGCTGTAACCCTCACCAACGGTTGCGATCGCACGCTCTCCGTCCACCACCTGAACTTGGGAGGAGAACTGCAGATCGCGTGCTTTCACGGTTGCAGGTCCGGCGACCACCAAGCGACCGATTTCCAGCTCGCTTGTGCGGCTGTTCACCGTGATCTGCTTGCAGTTCAGGAGAATGTCGAGCACATCCTCGCGGACACCAGGGATGGTGGCGTACTCATGATTGACGCCAGCAATCCTCACGGCGGTGACGGCTGTGCCCTCGAGGTTGCCCATCAGCACACGACGCAGGGAGTTGCCGAGGGTCGTGGCCTGACCACGCTCTAACGGGCCGATGAGGAACACACCGGTTTGAGAGCGATCGTCAGCGATCTGATGCTCGATACGGTCGATCTGGTATTGCAACACGGTCTGAGGCGGGGGGAGAGAGGGACCTGAACGGAAACGCGTGGATCAGACGCGGCGACGCTTGGGACGGCGGCAGCCGTTGTGAGGCAACGGCGTGACATCACGGATCAGGGTGATTTCCAGGCCAGCGACCTGAAGCGCGCGAATGGCGGTTTCCCGGCCTGAGCCAGGGCCACGGACCAACACTTCGATCTGACGCATTCCCTGATCGAGTGCGCGACGGGCTGCAGCTTCGGCCGCTGTCTGGGCTGCGAAGGGTGTGCCTTTGCGAGCACCTTTGAAACCGCTGGCACCAGCCGATGACCAGGAGATGACTTCTCCGGTGGTGTCGGTAATGGAAACGATCGTGTTGTTGAACGTGCTCTGAATATGAGCAACGCCGTTGGGGACGTTGCGCTTGGCCTTCTTCGGGCCTGATTTCTTGACGGTCTTGGCCATGGGCCTGGGGGTGATAGGAGCTGGAGGAACGGAGCGATCCGAACGACCGCGGGAGGCTTACTTCTTCTTGCCGGCCACGGTCTTGCGGGCGCCGCGACGGGTACGGGCATTGGTGCGGGTTCGCTGGCCGCGAACCGGAAGGCTCATGCGGTGGCGGCGACCGCGCACGCAGCCGATGTCTTGCAGGCGCTTGAGGGCCATGCCCTCCTGCCGGCGCAGATCGCCCTCGATCGTGAAGGCTTCGGTGGCACCACGCAGCTTCTGTACGTCACCATCTTCGAGGTCCTTGACGCGGGTGTCGGGATTGACGCCGGTCTTGGAAAGGATGGTCTGGGCCCGGGTCAGGCCGATTCCGTAGATGTAGGTGAGGGCGACTTCGATCCGCTTGTCGCGGGGGATGTCGACACCAGCAATCCGTGCCACTGAGCTAATAATCGAGGGGGACAGTTGCCGCCTGGGGCGGCGAATGGGCGGTCAGAATGGTCAGACGACGGACGTTCAGCCCTGACGCTGCTTGTGCTTAGGGTTTTCGCAGATCACCATGACGCGACCGTGGCGACGAATCACCCGGCATTTGTCACACATTTTCTTGACCGAGGCGCGCACCTTCATTGGGTGTGGCTCTCCAAAATTCCAAACAGCTAACCTACCACAGCGGGTCAAGCCAGACTTGCTTCAAGTCTTGTCGTGATGGCTTCCACGCTGCCCTGGGCATCCACTGAGATCAATAGTCCCCTGGCCTGGTAATAGTCGATCAGAGGTGCGGTCTGCTGGCGATACACCTCGAGGCGATTGCGGATCACCGACTCGTTGTCGTCGGCCCGTCCCCGAGCCAGCAGTCGTTCGACGAGGACCTCGTCGTCCAGTTCCAGGAGGACCACTGTTTCGATGCTTTGTTGCAATTCCCCGAGCAGGGGCTCCAGTGCCTCCGCCTGCGCCACGTTGCGGGGAAAGCCGTCGAGCAGCCAGCCTTGACCGTTGAGAGCGGTGAGCTGAGAGCGGACGATGGCGAGGACCAGGTCGTCGCTGACGAGTTCACCGCGATTCATGACCGCTTCGGCCTCCTGGCCAAGGGCGCTGCCCGCTGAGACCTCTGAGCGCAGCAGGTCGCCGGTGGAGAGATGGCGCAGGCCGTGGGTCTCGCAGAGGCGTGATGCCTGGGTTCCTTTGCCGGCTCCTGGGGGGCCGATGAAGAGCAGACGTTGTTTCATGGTGTGGATGGGACGTCAACAGGGGTGTGTGGATACGTGATCGCGTCGAATTCGTTGCGTTGGCGTAACGAATTCGTGCAGTTGTTACTGCCGAACCATGCCTTCGTAGCGCTGGGAGATCACGTAGGTCTGCACCTGCTTCGCGGTGTCGATGGCAACGCCGACCAGGATCAGCAGTGATGTCGCCCCCAGTCCTTGGAAGGTGGTGACGCTGGTGGCACGCTCAACGGCAGAGGGAATGATCGCCACGGCCCCAAGGAACAAGCCTCCCAGCAGAGTGAGTCGGTTCTTGACGCCCTCGAGATAGGTGGCTGTTGCACTCCCGGGGCGGACCCCCGGGATGGCGACGCCACCGCGTTTGAGATTGGTGGCGACTTCAGTGGGGTTGAAGGTGAGCGAAGCGTAGAAGTAAGAGAAGCCCAGAATCAACGAGAAAAACAACAGTGCGTAGGGCCATGGGTTGGAAGCACTCGGATTCAACGCGCTTGCTGCGGTGATCAGCAGAGGGTTTTGGCTGAAATTGGCGATGGTGATCGGTAGGAAAATCAATGCCGAGGCGAAAATGATCGGCATCACGCCACCGGCGTTCAGCTTCAGTGGCAGGTAACTCTGACGGTTGGGAAGCAGAGCCGATCCTCCAACCTGACGTTTGGCACTCACGATCGGGAGCCGTCGGGCTCCCTCCTGCACAAAGATGATTCCAACGATCGTGACCAGAAACACCAGCACAAGAACGATGATTCCAAAGACATCGTTCCGGTCTCCGGTTTGGGCTTTCTCGATCGTGGAGCCCAGGGCCTGAGGCAGGGTGGCCACGATGTTGAGGAAAATCACCAGGGAGGCTCCTTGGCCGATCCCTCGCTCGGTGATCACTTCGCTGATCCACATCACAATCATGGAGCCGGTTACCAGAGCCAGCGCCGTCTGGGTGATGAACACCGCGTCTGACAATCCTTCCAGGGCGTATGGACGAAGAATCACAGCGAAGATCACGCTCTGAATCAGGCCCCAACCCAGTGCCACGTAGCGCGTGATTTGGGCGATTTTGCGTCGACCGGCTTCGCCTTCATTTTTCTGCAGATCTTCGAGCTGGGGCAGGGACGCTGTCAACAGCTGCAGAATGATCGACGCATTAATGAATGGAAGAATCCCGAGCGCGAAGATGCCCAGGGTGGAGATGCCACCTCCGGTGAAGATGTCGAGAAATCCGATCAGCTGCCCCCCCTGCTGGATGAACTGCTGAAAGGCCACGCGATCGATGCCCGGCATGGGGATGTAGATGCCGAGGCGCACCAACATCAGCAAACCGAGCGTGGTGAGAACCCGGTTGCGCAGCTCCGGGTTCTGCACCAGTTGGGTGATGACTTCAGCGGCACTGGGGTTGCGTCCCCGACTGACGAGCATGAAACAGAGTGCGTGGGTTTGGGCTTGATGCAGGAAAGCCGTCCGCGGATCGAAATCCTGCGGACGGCTCAGACCTTAGAGCTGGGCGGCATGACCTTGAAAGGTCTCACTCAGGAAGTTCGCAGGTTCCACCGGCGGCTTCGATCTTGGTGCGGGCTGAAGCCGTGAAGGCAGCGGCCTGAACCGTGAGTTTGGTCTTCAGTTCTCCATTCCCCAGAATTTTCAGGGGGTGCTTGGGGCTTGTGACAATGCCGTCCTTCACCAGCGAGTCGAGACTGACGGTGCTCCCTGCCTTGAGGTCATTCAGAGCCGAAACATTCACCACAGTGAACTGCTTGGGGTTCACCAGCGGGAAGTGCTTCAGCTTCGGGACTCGGCGGTAGAGAGGCATCTGGCCGCCCTCGAAGCCTGGGCGCGTAGGCCGGCCCGAGCGGGACTTCTGACCGCGCATGCCGAAGCCGCAGCTTGCACCCTGGCCAGCGGCGATGCCGCGACCTTTGCGCAGTTTGCGGCGACGGGCGCCTTTATTGGATTTGAGGGATTCGAGTCGGAGAGTCATGGGAATCAGGAGTAGATCTGCTCGAGGGAGATCCCCCGTTCCTTGGCGGTCTCCTTGTGGGTGCGGAGACTATCGAGAGCCACCATGGCGGCCCGTGCGTTGTTCAGGGGAGTCTTGCTGCCCAGGCGCTTGGCCAGCACGTTCTTGATGCCGGCGAGTTCCAGCACCGTGCGGATCGAGCCGCCGGCAATTACACCCGTACCGGGAGCAGCGGGCCGGATCAGCACGCTGGCAGCTCCGTCTCTCCCGTTGGAGAGGGTTGGGATCGAGTTGTGACGCGTAAGTGGAACTTTCACAAGGTGCTTTTTGCCATCGGCAACACCCTTGCGGACAGCCCCGATCACATCACCGGCTTTGCCGACGCCGACACCCACCTGGCCACGCTCGTTTCCGACGACGACAATCGCGCGGAAACTCATCTTCTTACCGCCTTTCACAGTCTTGGAGACCCGGCGGATCTGGACCACGCGCTCTTGCCATTCGGAGTCGCGCTCCTGGTTGCGGCGGTCACCGCGACGGCCACCGCGACGGTCTCCGCGGTCACCACGTCCGCCGCCACCGCGGCGTTGCTCCTGCTGTCCTTCGGCCGCTGCCGGGACATCAGCCGCTGATGGGATGTCGTTGGGGTTGGTCTGAGGGTTGGAATCGGTCATGTTGAGAGCAGGATCAGAACTGAAGGCCCGCTTCCCGGGCGGCGTCGGCAAGGGCTTTCACCCGGCCGTGGTACAGGTTGCCGCCACGATCGAAGACCACCTGTTGGATGCCCTTGGCAAGGGCGCGTTTGGCGACGAGCTCACCGACGGCGACGGACGCATCGCAGGTGCTCCCTGTCGCTGTGAGGCTCGTGCGCAGGTCTTTGTCAAGCGTCGATGCGGAGCAGAGCGTGCTCTGCGCTGCATCGTCGATGACCTGGGCGTAGATGTGGCTGTTGGAGCGAAACACAGCCAACCGGGGACGGTCGGCTGTGCCGCTGAGATGGCGACGCAGGCGCCGGTGGCGCTTCTGAGTCTGTTGTTTGCGAGAGAGGGTCGACATGCTGGGTTATGCGGAGGAGTGTCTGGCGGCGAATTACTTCTTGCCTGACTTGCCTGCCTTGCGCAGGATGCGCTCGCCCGCGTACTTGATGCCTTTGCCCTTGTAGGGCTCCGGCGGACGGATGGCGCGGATCTTGGCCGCCTCGTTGCCCACCAGCTCCTTGTCGGTGCCGGAGACAGTGACGTTGGTGTTGTTTTCGACGGCGAAGGTGATGCCTTCAGGGGCCAGCATTTCCACTGGGTGGCTGTAGCCGGCACTCACGACGAGGGTCTTGCCTTTCACTTGAGCCCTGGAGCCGACGCCCACGATTTCAAGTTTCTTGGAATAACCCTTGCTGACGCCTTCGATCATGTTGGCCACCAGGGTGCGGCACAGTCCGTGACGCTCTCTGGACTGGCGCTTCTCACTGGTCGGTGCCACAACGATGGTGTTGTCCACCTGGTTGACAGTGACACCGTCGGGGAGTGTGCGCTTCAGTTCGCCTTTCGGTCCCTTCACGGTGACCGCGAGTCCGTCAAGACTCACACTCACCTTGTCGGGAATGGGAATGGGAGATTTACCGATACGTGACATGGTTCTGGCTCCGGATCAATAGACGTAGCAGAGCACTTCACCGCCAACGCCCTGCTTGCGGGCGTCGCGATCGCTCATCACACCCTTGGACGTGGAGATGATGGCCACCCCCAATCCGCCGAGGACTTTGGGCAGTCCGCGGGTGTTCTTGTAGATGCGCAGGCCGGGCTTGCTCACCCGTTGCATGGAGCGGATGGTGGGCAGGCGGTGCTTGCCGCTGTACTTCAGTTCCAGCACCAGGTTGGTGTGGACTCCTTCGCCTTCTTCGCTGATTTCAGCGATGAATCCTTCCTGCTGCAGCACCTTGGCGATGCTGCGGGACATGCGGGATGCGGGGACTTTTGTGTTCTGGTGACGTTTCTCACTCGCATTACGAATGCGGGTGAGCATGTCGGAAATAGGGTCGTGGTTGGCCATGGTGGTTTCCGAGGAGGGCTCAGTTGCTGCGGAATGGCATTCCCATCTCGCGGAGGAGGGCCCGGCCCTCTTCATCCGTGCGGGCAGTGGTCACGATGGTGATGTCCATGCCCCTGATGGCATCGATTTTGTCGAAGGAGATTTCAGGGAAGATGATCTGCTCTCTCACCCCCAGGGTGTAATTGCCGCGGCCGTCAAAGCTCTTCGGGCTGACGCCTCTGAAGTCGCGGATGCGGGGGAGCGCCAGGTTGATCAGTCGCTCAAGGAACGCGTACATCCGTTCACCACGCAGGGTGACGGCGCAACCGATGGGCATGCCCTGGCGGATTTTGAAACCGGCGATGGCTTTCTTGGCGCGGGTCACCACCACTTTCTGGCCGGTGATTTGAGCCAGCTCGTTCACGGAAGCCTCGAGGGACTTCGCGTTCTGAGCGGCTTCGCCAAGTCCTCGGTTGACGGTGACTTTCACCACCTTGGGGACTTCATGGACGTTGGAGAGACTCAGATCCTTCAGCAGTTTGGGCTGAATGGTCTCCCGATAGCGCTGTTTCAGTGACATGGCTGGGGGATGGGACTTCTGGGCTTGGTCAGAAGGAGGATCGGGGTGATCAGTCGATCACCTCGCCTGTTTTCTTGAGACGGCGCTTCTTGCTGCCATCTTTCTCGGTGATCAGCTCGACTCGGCTGGCCACCTTTTTGGCTGTGGAATAGAGCATCACGTTGGAGGCATGCAGCGATGCCTCTTCAGTGACGATCCGCCCGCTCTCACCCTCCTGGGTGGGCTTCACGTGGCGGGTGCGCATATTGACGCCCTCCACGATCACGCGGTTTTCGTTGGGCAGCGTGCGCAGCACTTCTCCGGTCTTGCCCTTGTCTTTGCCGGCGATCACCTGAACGGTGTCGCCTTTGCGCAGACGCATCTTGATGCGCTGGGTTGGAGCAGATTGGGATGTTGCAGTGGCCATGATCAGATCACCTCCGGAGCGAGGGACACGATTTTGGTGAAGTTGCGCTCGCGCAGCTCACGGGCCACGGGGCCGAAAACGCGGGTGCCCTTGGGGTTCTTGTCGTCGTTGATGATCACGGCGGCGTTGTCGTCGAACCGGATGGAATTGCCGGTGTCACGACGCAGGGTTGCTTTGGTGCGAACCACCACAGCCTTGACCACATCAGACTTCTTCACGCCCATGTTGGGCATGGCGTCTTTGACGGCGGCAACGATCACATCACCCACGTGGGCGTAGCGACGGTTGGTGCCCAGCACACGGATGCACTGGATGCGCTTGGCGCCACTGTTGTCGGCGACGGTGAGGAAGGATTCCTGCTGGATCATTTTTTGGCCTCCTCAGCCTTGGGGCTGTGGCTCAGCACTTCGGCGACGGCCCAGCGCTTGTGACGGCTGAGCGGACGTGTTTCAGTGATGCGAACCCGGTCTCCGACGCGAACACTGTTGTTTTCGTCGTGAGCTTTGTAGCGGGTGGTGCGGCTCACCGTCTTTTGATAGATGGGATGTGGGAAGCGGTTTTCCACCGCCACCACCACCGTTTTGTCCATCTTGTCGCTGACGACGGTGCCGACCCTTTCCTTGAGTGCCATGGGAATGAAGCGGGGGATCAGGAGGCGGTGGAGCTTTGTCGCTCCTTCTGCACCGTCAGCAGCTGAGCGAGCTTGATGCGGCTCTGCTTGAAGCGGTGGGTGTTGCCCAGCTGCCGGGTGGCTTGCTGGAAGCGCAGATCGAACAGCTCGCGGCGCAGGCCGTTGATCTGTTCAGTGATGTCTGCGTCGGAGAGCTGACGCAGTTCGGAAGCGTTGGGACGTGCCATGGTCAGGACTCCACGGTGGCGGCAGCAGCTGCCGGGGCGCTCGCTCCGGCGGACTGCTCCTGTTCATCGAGGCTGATGAACTTGGTCTTCACAGGGAGCTTGTATTGCGCCAGGCGCATGGCTTCCCGTGCAATTTCAGGGGTGATTTCGTCACCACCCATCTCAAACAGGATCCGACCGGGTTTGATCACGGCGACCCAGAATTCCGGGTTGCCTTTACCGGAACCCATGCGGGTTTCGGCGGCTCGCATGGTGACGGGCTTGTCCGGGAAGATTCGGATCCAGATCTTGCCGCCACGCTTGACGTAGCGGGTCATGGCACGGCGGCTGGCCTCGATCTGGCGCGAGGTGATCCAGCCACATTCCTGTGCCTGAAGAGCGAACTGACCGAAAGCGATGGTGTTGCCACGGGTGGCGACGCCACGCATGCGGCCGCGTTGCTGCTTACGGAATTTGACGCGTTTTGGACTCAGCATGGTTCAGGCCTCCTGTTCACCCCTCGTTGGAGCGGTCTTCGAACTGTTGGGGCCTGCGGCCGGCCCGACGCCGCGGGGTTGCCCCCACAGGCAGTTGCTGCTGGGCTTCATCTCCCAGCACTTCGCCCTTGAACACCCAAACCTTGATGCCCAGCACGCCGTAGGTCGTGCTGGCCACCTTGGTGGCGTAATCGATGTCTGCACGCAGGGTGTGAAGGGGGACACGACCTTCGCGGGTCCACTCGGTTCGGGCAATCTCGGCGCCGTTGAGGCGACCAGACACCTGAATTTTCAGGCCGAGAACACCAGCGCGCTGGGCACGCTGCACGGCCATGCGGATGGTGCGACGGAAGGCCACACGCTTTTCCAGCTGTTGGGCGATGTATTCCGCCAACAGGAAAGCGTCGGCATCGACTCGTTCCACTTCAACCACGTTGATCCGGACCTGACGGTTCGGATCACCCACGGTTTTCTGGATGCCAGAGCGCAGCTCTTCAATGCCGCTGCCCTGGCGGCCGACCAACACGCCGGGGCGTGCGGTTTTCAGTTCCACTTCAAGCTGATCAGCCTTGCGGGCAATCAGCACATCACTGATGCCGGCGGAGCCGTACTTCTTGTGGATGAACTTGCGAATCCGATCGTCTTCCTTAAGGAGGGTCGGATAGCTTTTGCTGGAGGCGTACCAGCGTGACCGGTGCTCCTGGGTGATCCCCAGGCGTAAGCCGGTTGGATGGATTTTGTGTCCCATCAGTCGGTGTGCTCGGGGGTCAGGAGTCGGTCTGGGATGCCACAGCAATGCTGATGTGACAGGTCTGCTTTTTGATCGCGTAGGCGCGACCCTGGGCGCGGGGCCGATAGCGCTTCATGGAGGGGCCCATATCGGCGCTGGCCTGAGAGATCACCAGGGTGGAGGGGTCAAGACCGAGGTTGTGCTCGGCATTGGCCACTGCAGAACGCAGCACCTTGGTGATCGGGCCGGTGGAGCGATAGGGCATGAACTCGAGCATGATCAGCGCATCGCGGTAGGTGCGTCCGCGGATCTGATCGAGCACCCGCCGCACCTTCGACACGGAGCCGCGAATGAAGCGGCCGTGGGCTTGGGCGGTGGTTGCCGTTGGGGATGACGTTGTCATGGACTCAGCGGCCTCCTTTCTTGTCTTTGATGTGGCCCTTGAAGGTGCGGGTCGGAGCGAATTCGCCCAGTTTGTGACCGACCATCTGCTCGGTCACGAAGACCGGCACATGGGTTTTGCCGTTGTGCACGGCAATGGTGTGACCGATCATCATCGGCAGGATCGTGGAAGCCCTGGACCACGTTTTGATCACCGACTTGTCGTCGGCTGCATTTTGCTTTTCAACCTTGCGAAGCAGGCTGTCAGCGATGAAAGGGCCTTTTTTAAGTGAACGTCCCATGGCGGATTAAGCGAACAGCAAAACAGTGATGAACATCAGGAGTCGCGTCCGCCACGGCTCCGCTTGGACGTCTTGCGACGCTTCCGGAGGACGAACTTGTTACTCGGCTTGTTGCGCTTGCGGGTCTTGAGGCCCAGGGCGGGTTTGCCCCAGGGCGTCACAGGACCAGAGCGGCCGATGGGAGCCCGGCCCTCACCACCACCGTGGGGGTGGTCGCAAGGGTTCATCACACTGCCTCGCACCTGGGGACGACGTCCCAGCCAGCGGCGACGGCCGGCTTTGCCGAGGCTGGTGTTGCGAATCTCGGAATTACCGACTTCGCCCAGCGTGGCGTAACACTCACGCCGGACCAGACGCACCTCGGTGGATGGCAGCTTGAGAGCGACATAGTCGCCTTCTTTCGCCATCACCTGGGCACTGGCACCGGCCGTGCGCACCATCTGGCCGCCCCGCCCGGCATAGAGCTCGACGCAGTGCACGCTCGAGCCGAGAGGCACGGAGGAGAGCGGCATGGCATTGCCGTCCTCAATCGGGGCATCGGGCCCTGAAATCACGGTCTGTCCGACCGTGACACCTGCAGGAGCAAGGATGTAGCGCTTCTCGCCATCGGTGTAGAAGAGCAGCGCCAACCGCGCATTGCGGTGCGGGTCGTAATGAATGGCCGCCACTTTGGCGGGCACACCGTGCTTGTTGCGTCGGAAATCAACGACGCGGTATTGGCGCTTGTGGCCACCGCCGCGATGGCGGCAGGTGATCACACCGCGGTTGTTGCGCCCCTTGCGGCGGTGCTTGGACACCACAAGCGAGCGTTCCGGCTTGCGGCCGGTGACCTCACTGAAGTCGGTGACCACCCGGGTGCGGGTTCCGGGGGTATAGGGGCGGAAAGAGCGAATTGCCATGACGTTTCAGACCCCTCAGGACTCAGGGAAGAGTTGGATGGAGCTGCCTTCGGCGAGGCGCACCACGGCCTTTTTCACCTGGGCACGCTTGCCGGCGAAACGGCCGACCCGACGGCTCCGGCGAGGCGGGTTCATGGTGCTGATGCCCGTGACCTTGACATCAAAGAGTTGCTCGACAGCAGCCTTGATGTCGGGCTTGGCAGCGCGGTGATCCACCTCAAAGGTGTACTGGTTGAGTTCCAGTGCACGGGTGGCTTTTTCTGTGATCAGCGGCCGGCGGATCACATCCGCCAGGCGTCCGGTGAAGCGCTCAGTCATCGCCGTAAACCTCCTGGATGGTTGCGAGAGCCTCTTCGCCCAGCACCAGTGCGTTGGCGTGGAGCAGGTCGAAGACATTGAGTTGGTTGGCTGCGATCAGCTTCACCTTCTCGAGGTTGCGGACGGAACGACGGAGCACCTCCGAAGGGGTCCCCAGCACGATCAGAACTTTGGAATCGGCTTCGATGCCAAGGCGTCCGAGGGCATCAACGATTTCCCGAGTCTTCGGTGCCTCAAGTGAGGTTCCGAAATCCTTCACCACGGTGACGTCGTCAATCCGAGCCATCAGTGCGGTGCGCAGGGCCAGGCGACGCTCCTTGCGGTTCATCGCGAGGTTGTAGCTGCGGGGTTTCGGTCCAAACACGATGCCGCCACCGGGACGGAGAGGTGTACGGATCGAACCCTGACGAGCCCGGCCTGTGCCTTTCTGTTTGTAGGGCTTGCGACCACCACCGCGGACCTCAGACCGGGTCAGGGTGCTCGCCGTGCCCTGACGGGTGTGGGCCTGCTGGCGCAGAACCGCACGATGCATCAGATCGAGGGCTGTGGTTTCTTTGGCGACCTTCAGGTCCAGGGAAGCCTTTCCGGTTTCCTTGCCCTGCCAGTCGCGGACTACACAGTTAGCCATCACTTACCTCCTTTGGCGGGCTTGGCACCCACGCGGTTGGCGGGGCGGATGTTGAGCAGCGCACCGGGCTTGCCTGGAACGGAGCCCTTCACCACCAACAGATTGCGATCGCTGTCCACCTTGAGGATGGTGAGTCCGCGGGTGGTGGTTTTCTTGCCGCCATAGCGACCGGCCATGCGCTTGCCGGGGTAGATACGGCCCGGCGTTGTGCCGGCGCCGGTGGAACCCGGTTCACGGTGATTTTTGGAACCGTGGGTCATCGGACCACGGCTGAAACCATGGCGCTTCTGGTAACCGGCAAAGCCGCGTCCCATCGTGTCGCCGCTGACGTCAACCTTTTGGCCGGCTTCGAAGTCACTCACGGTGACTGCACCACCGAGTTCCAATCCGTTGACGTCGTCAACGCGGTACTCACTGAGGTGGCGGAGCACACCTTCACCAGATTTGGCGAGGTGACCCTTGGCTGGTTTGTTGACCAGCTTGTCGCGGGTCTCCCCGAAGCCGATCTGGACGGCGCTATAGCCGTCGGTTTCTGTTGTTTTGAGTTGGGTGATCCGGCAAGGACCCGCCTCGATCAGAGTGACCGGGACGGCTTTGCCTTGCTCGTCGAAGAGCTGGGACATACCCAGCTTCTTCCCAAGGATGCCGATGGACATGGGAGGTAATGACGCCAGCGTGGACAACCCCATTCGCGCGACCGAAGGCGCAGGAATGGTGGCCTGATGGGGGCTGATCGAAATGACGCAGTCGTGGCCGAAGCGGTCGGAGGCATGGCCACCGAATCGATTCGGAATGGAGCTAGCGAGCGAATCAGCTGGCTGGGACTTGCCCGATCGGTTAGATCGGTAGTTTCCCGGCAGCACAACAATCGAGATTGTTTTGCTGCTCTGGCCTGGGGACCCGGCGCACTCGCCGGATCTGCTCTTGGAACTGGAGGCCCGGCTAGCGGACGGGCACAGATCTTCCGAGCAAACAAAAACACTACACCAGCGTGTGCCGGCTTCCGTTCACCTCTGATTAGCTGCCAGACTCTTCCCCATCTGAGATGAACTCATGCCGCTGCTGCTTTCTGGTCGGGGTTTCCGCCGTGAGCTGGAGTCCGCAGGATGCATGGCTGTTCATGCCCCTCTTGAGGGGGGTGCCGAGACACGCCTGCTTCGACGTCTGCGCGCGGCTGGCTACCGCACCCATCTGACGTCCGCTCGCGGGCTCGGCGATCCGGAGGTGTTCCTGTTTCAGAAGCATGGGGTGCGCCCGCCTCACCTGGGTCACCAGAGCGTCGGTCGCGGCGCTGCCGTTGGTGAGGTTCACGACGTGATGCCCCTGCTCGGCGAAGTCTTTCTTGGCGATAAGCCTGTCGTGCTTTGGTTGCTGGAAGGCCAGGTTCTGTCTCGCTCCGAGTTGCTCAGCCTGTGTGACCTTTGCCGAAGGGAGCCTCGTCTCAAGATCGTTGTGGAAATGGGCGGAGCCAGAAGTTTGCGCTGGCAGCCGATGACCCAGCTTCTCGCAGCCTGAGCACCTCTCTGCCACGGAGCGCCGCCCTTCGGGGCGAGGACGCGCTGCGTCAGGGCTGCTGGGTGAAGTTGATCTGCGGTGCCAGCAATCAGGATCTCGCCTCAATCGCAGACCTGTGTGCTGTGTATGCCGCAGCGGGCGTGCACTGTGTCGACGTTGCCGCCGATGCGGCGGTGGTTCATGCCGCGCGTCTCGGACTGCACTGGGCCCGCCAACGCACCGGTTCCTCGCCCTGGTTGATGGTCAGCGTCAGCGATGGATCCGATGTGCATTTCCGCAAGGCTGTTTTCGACCCAGAGCTGTGCCCCTCCGATTGCCCAAGGCCCTGCGAGCGGGTCTGCCCCGCCAACGCCATCACGGCAGACCGCGGTGTCGAGGCCAGTGTTTGTTATGGATGTGGGCGCTGTCTTCCTGCCTGCCCCCAGCAGCTCATTCACGCCCAGGAGCACCAGGTTGGACTTGAGGGGCTGAGTCCCTTGCTTCAGGAGCTGCAACCGGATGCTTTGGAAATTCACACGGCTCCGGAGCGAGGTGCGGCGTTTGAGCGCACGTTGCAGGCGGTGGCAGCGTCCCGCGTTCCGCTTCAGCGCTTGGCGGTGAGCTGCGGGCTGGAGGGCCATGGCGTCACCCCAGCTGATCTGGCCAGGGAGCTCTGGACGCGTCACAGCGCACTACGTCGCCTGGGGATGCGACCCCTTTGGCAGTTGGATGGTCGTCCGATGAGCGGGGATGTGGGAGCTGGAACGGCCCGTGCCGCTCTGCGGCTCTGGCAGCAGCTGCGCACGATCGCCCCCCCAGGCCCCCTGCAGCTCGCCGGAGGCACCAACGACGTCACGCTCAATCTTCTGCAAACCCTGGAGCCATCGACGCTGGTACGCCCCTCAGGGGTGGCGTTTGGCGGCATGGCACGGGCGCTTCTTCAGCCCCTGCTTCATCAGGCGGAGATGCGCCAGACCACGCTGCGGGACTGGCCCACGGGATGGGAGGAGGCCGTGACCCTGGCACGCTCTCTCGTGACCCCCTGGTTGCAGAGGGGCTGAGGCGTCCTCGCAGCACGGCATCTCCCTGCTAGAAGGCGATCGGAGCCTCACGGTTGGCGGGTTGAAACGGACATGAGCACCGAGCGCATCACCGATGACCTGCAGCGACTTTTGTCGCTTTTGCCCACACCCGTGCGAAAGGTCCTTGAGCAGAACGAGCAGAGCGACCAGTTGCTGGAGGTGGTTCTGGATCTCGGCAGGCTTCCTGAGGCCCGTTATCCAGGTCGCTCGCAACCTTTGGGGGACCGCTGCCTTGAGCGCAGCGACCTGGAGGAGATGGTCGATCGCCTTGGACAATTCGGCGCCGACAATCGAGCCGGCATTGAACGCACGCTCCATCGCATCAGTGCCATTCGCAATCGTCGTGGTGATGTCGTGGGGCTCACCTGCAGGGTCGGGCGTGCCGTTTTCGGCACGGTCGCCATGGTGAGGGATCTGCTCGACAGTGAGCAATCGTTGCTGCTGATGGGCCGGCCTGGTGTGGGAAAGACCACAGCGCTGCGCGAGATCGCCAGGGTGCTTGCGGATGATCTGGGCAAACGGGTTGTGGTGATCGATACAAGCAACGAGATCGCCGGCGATGGGGACATTCCCCACCCGGCGATCGGCCGGGCGCGGCGCATGCAGGTCGCGCGCCCTGAATTGCAGCATCAGGTCATGATCGAGGCCGTTGAAAATCACATGCCCGAGGTCATCGTGATCGATGAAATCGGAACCGAGCTTGAGGCGCAGGCTGCGCGCACCATCGCGGAGAGAGGCGTGATGCTTGTGGCGACGGCCCACGGGAACGCCCTCGCCAATTTGATCAAGAATCCAACGTTGTGTGATCTGGTGGGCGGGATCGAATCGGTCACCCTCGGGGATGAGGAGGCTCGCCGACGTCGCAGCCAGAAGACAGTCCTGGAGCGCGCTGCAGAACCGACGTTTCCGATCGCCATTGAGATGCACAGCCGTCATCGCTGGGCGGTGCATGACGATGTGGCCCGGACGGTTGATCTGCTTCTGCGCGGGCAGACTCCAAGACCCCAGGAGCGCGAACTGACCGAGGATGGGGGCGTGCGGCTCGTGGACGCTGTCGCCCCTCAATCCCTGCGGGCTCCGCAAAAACGACCGGCTCTTGCGGTGGTTCCCATGCCCGATCCTGTTGCTGAACCGGTGCGGGTGTCTGCGTCTAAAGACGCGGAAAAGACGGAGGGGCGGGACCCGGAAACATTGCAGATTCTTTGCTGCGGCCTCAGCCGCCAGCGCCTGGAAGAAGCCGTTCGCTGTCATCGATGGCCCGTTCAGGCGGTGGACGATCTCTCCGCTGCGGATGTTCTGCTCAGCGTGCGCCAGGGGCTTGGCCGCCAACCTGAGCTTCGTCGTCAGGCGCGGGAGGCCGGGGTACCCATCCTGGTGATCAAATCCGACTCCTTGCCCCAAGTGGAGCGGGCTCTCGAGCGTCTGCTCAGTCGCCGATCACGCCCTGAGACGCAATCGTTGCCGCCGGTGTCCGCCGCGGAGCCCGCACGCGGAGATGCTCTTGCCGCTCTCGAGGAGTGTCGTCTGGCCGTGGAACGGGTGGTGATGCCGGAGGGGCGTCCTGTGGAGCTCTTGCCCCGCAGTGAAGTGGTGCTGCAGATGCAGGCTGATCTGGTGGCGCGCTACAGCCTGCGCAGTGATGTGTACGGGCCTTCCGATCAGCGACGCCTCAGGGTTTTTCCCCCTTAATCCTGCGTCTTGTGGGGCTGACGGATTGACGAAGGTCACTCCGCTGTGGGTAACTATCTGAACGCCAGTGCTGATCTCCGCAAGAGATCTTGGGCTGGAGTCAATGGGCCGTCGCCAAGTGGTAAGGCAGCGGGTTTTGGTCCCGCCATTCCTAGGTTCGAATCCTAGCGGCCCAGTTTTATGAGGATTCCAGTGGTGTCCTGCGAACTCCTCGTCTTCGATTTCGATGGAGTCATCGTTGATGGGATGCAGGAATACTGGTGGAGTGCCCGCCGCGCAGCGTTGAGTCTTCGTCCCGGGACTGCGCTTCCAGACGCCATCCCCGATGGGTTTCGCGCTCTGCGCCCCTGGATTCATCACGGCTGGGAGATGGTGCTGATCGCGGCGCTGCTGTCTGAGCCCAGCCAAGCGCTGGGAGCAGGTGATCTTCAGAGGGTGATCCGTGATTACGGCGCATTCTGTTCTGAAGGCCTGTCCCGGTTTGGCTGGACGCCGACTCTCCTGCAGGAGCGGCTTGAGCACGTCCGTCGCGAGGCTGTTGCAAGCGATCGTGCTCGTTGGTTGGCGATGCATCGGCCCTATCCAGGGGTGCCGGAGCGCCTGGCGTCGCTGGGCGATGACGGCGTGGCCTGGGCGGTGCTTACCACCAAAGGGAAAGACTTCACGTCGGAACTGCTGGCGTCGATGGGCCTGACGCCCGCGCGCTTGGACGGACGGGAGTCGGGGCCTAAACCCGAGGTGTTGCTCAGCCTTCAACGCGATTGGCAGCTGAAGGGCTTCATCGAAGACCGCAAGGCGACCCTGGAAACGGTGCGTGGCACGGCTGGGCTCGAGGCGCTGCCCTGCTGGCTGGCCTCATGGGGATATCTGAAGCCGGATGACCCCGCGACCCTGCCCGACGGCGTGAGGCTGCTCAGCCCGGAATGCTTCGCAAGGCCCTTGGCGAGCTGGAACTGATTCGTTAACGTACATCTGTACTACGTGTGACGGATGGTTCGTGTTGGGGCACTGGATGGATTGTCCGGTGTCTGTTCCCAGGGCAGCGGCGGTTCCGCCGCCGTCCTGATCAGCTGCCGCCGACGCCCTCTAGCCCTTTAACTGTTGAAGCCATGCCAGTCGAAGTGAAATCCTCCCAGTCCTCCGGTGGAGATGTCCGCCCCGGTGAGCGTGATCAAGCGCTCAATCTCGTGCTCGGGCAAATCGAGCGCAATTTCGGGAAGGGGTCGATCATGCGTCTTGGAGACGCCTCCCGAATGCGGGTGGAGACCATCTCCACCGGAGCGCTCACCCTCGACCTTGCCTTGGGCGGTGGTTATCCCAAAGGACGGGTTGTGGAGGTGTACGGGCCTGAAAGTTCCGGTAAGACCACGCTGACTCTGCATGCCATTGCCGAGGTGCAGCGGCGTGGCGGTGTGGCGGCCTTCGTGGACGCTGAGCATGCCCTCGATCCCGTCTACGCCGCTTCGCTTGGCGTCGATATCGAGAATTTGTTGGTGTCGCAGCCCGACACCGGCGAAATGGCCCTGGAGATCGTCGATCAGCTCGTGCGCTCCGCTGCCGTTGACATCGTGGTGGTGGACTCGGTGGCCGCCCTGACGCCTCGGGCTGAGATCGAAGGGGAGATGGGTGATCTGGCCGTGGGCTCCCAGGCGCGGTTGATGAGTCAGGCCATGCGCAAGATCACAGGCAACATCGGAAAATCCGGTTGCACCGTGATTTTCCTCAACCAGTTGCGTTTGAAAATCGGCGTGACCTATGGCAATCCGGAAACCACAACCGGTGGTAACGCCCTCAAGTTCTATGCCTCGGTGCGCCTCGACATCCGCCGCATTCAGACGCTGAAGCGCGGCACTGAGGAGTACGGGATCCGGGCCAAGGTGAAGGTGGCCAAAAACAAAGTGGCCCCGCCCTTCCGCATCGCTGAATTCGACATCCTTTTCGGCCGTGGCATCAGCACGTTGGGATGCTTGCTGGATCTGGCCGAAGAAACCGGTGTTGTGACCCGCAAAGGAGCCTGGTACAGCTACGAAGGCGACAACATTGGCCAGGGTCGAGACAACACCATTGGCTGGCTGGAACAGAATCCTGAGGCCAAGGACACGATCGAGACGTTGGTGCGACAGAAGCTCACCGAGGGCTCGGAAGTGACGTCCAATTCCATGCGACCCCTTGCCGCTGCTGCACGCTCCGCGGCCACGAAGTCCGCTGCCAAAGGGTCAGAGGTTCAGGCCGATGTCAAAACCAAAGGGGCTGCCTGAGCGCGGCCCCCTGGGTTCACCGTTGCATTGAGATGGACGAGCTGCGTTGCGTGCGGCTCTCCTGAAGGTTGTCGGCAATGCGCTGGAGCTCCTGAATCGCTTCGGCGCCTTCGAATTTCACCAATTCGCGTCCGTTGCGCGACTCAACCCAGCTGATTCCAAAGTCGGAAACAAGAAATCGCACCATGTGCTGATCGCCGAGTTCAGCAACGAAGGAGGCGCCAGAGCCATCACGACCGTCGTCGCAGACGTAGCAGGTTGCTGTGACACCCAGTTTCTGCAGGCTTTTGGCAAGAGCCTGCAGGCTCATCACCAGGTCTTGAACGACCGTTCGATATTGCTCTGACAAGCGCAAAAACATTGCAACCACTCAACACTTGAGTGAATTCTAAAGGTTTTCTATTGATTTCGATGCGTCTCTGCCCCGTGGTTCTTTCAGGGTGTGTCTGCAAGGGTCCACCAGCCCGCGGCAGGGCCAACAAAGCGCACCACCACCCAGAACACCACCAGCGCTCCGATGCCGACCCAAGCGCCGCGCGTGGTGATCGAGACAAACTGCGATGCCTGGCTTCGGGTTAGGGGCAGCCAGGCAAGGAAGCGTTCGGAGTCTTTGGGATCGGTCTTGTTCTGACGGGGCGGCAGGCCCTGGCTGGCACGACGGCGGGCTTCTCCCATGATTGTTCTATCCCTCGAGCCAGCCTAGAGCTGTTCTTCAATCTGGTCGCAGCCGCTGCAGTGAACTCCACGGTTCTAGGGCCTGGAACACCTGCTCCCCCCAGCTGCGGCTTCGGACCCGGCCATCCAGAATGGCCAGACGGCCGCCACTGCGCCTGAGAGGGGCAATGGCCGGTATCAGGATCGCGAGAGCCTCCGGGAGGAGTAGGTCTCTGAACCAGTCGCGACCTTGCTTTTTTAAGACTTTCACGCGCGCCGCAGTGAGTGGATCTTCCAGGCTTGCGATCGGCAGCAGGGCTGTGATGAGCTGATCCGGTTCAGGCAGGGTTGGTTGATGGGTCATCCACCAGCTCCACGTGGTGCAAATCACCCCATTGGGTTTGTCGCAGGCTCGATCCAGGGTCACCCTGCTCCCGAATTCCGCCGCCAGTTCGCTGGCCAGTCGCTGCAGCAGGGCTGTGTCATCAGCAAGAACCACTGTTAGGCCCGAGCGGCCAAGGATGAGGCGCCGGCATTGATCGAGCAGATGGCTGGCGTAGATCTCTGTGTTGGGCAGGGGTTGCCTTCGGGGCGCGTAGATCGGGATCGGTTCACTGCGTGGCGGCTCGCGCAGATCAATGCGAACGACAGGATCGTCACGGTCGGCAGGTGCGCTGCTTGAGGCTCTGCGGAATCCCCCATCGCCATGAATCAAAGTCCAAGGCCGGTGCTTGAACAGGTCTCGGATGACCTCAAGCGGTTCCAGGGGCTGAAGCGTCCATTGCCACTGCAGGTGTTCATGGTCGAGTCGGGCCCAGCTCGCCCAGGTGTCCACTCCCATGGTGGCGAGGTGATTCCAGGGTTCCGGCGCCTGGCCGGTCAATTGCAGTAAGTCGCGGACGCTGGTCAGGGCGCTGTCGGGCATGGAGAGCTGACGGCCCTGGCTGGACCCACGGGCAAACAGTTGCCGGCTCAAGCGTTCATGCAGGTCTAGAAGTCCTTGGCCAGTGGCCGGAAAGGCGGTTCTGAGCTCTTCCCAGTGGCGCGCTTCGAGCTGCACGGCCATGGCCTCCCGGAGTCGTGCAGCCAGATGTTCAGCTTCTGGAATCACCAGGTGGTCGTCGTCCCGGAGGTGCCCCAGGCGGTACGCCGTGATCAGTTGGCTGGGCGTGAGCAGCCACAGTTGATCGCCTGTGGGGGGGTGAATGCTGCTCCAACATCCGAGCCGTAGATCGCTCTCGAGCAGGCGGGGACGCTCCAGGCTGAGAAAGCGCTGACGTTGCGCTGCATCCAGCACCAGCACGGTGTGACGACTCTGAAGGCAGAGGGGAACGAGCAGCGCCAGCCACCAGCGTTCATTGCTGCCGGCCGAGAGCTGGATCCGGGTTTGATCGCGGCGGCGCAAGCTGCGGCCCACCAGCCGACTCAAAGTCAGTTGATGCTCCCACTGCCCGGCATCCGCGCGGAGCAGATGCTTCAGCTGCTGATGGGCCTGAACTTCCAACATCGGCCAACCCTACGGAGCCTTCCGACAAGCAAGGGTTCAACCTGATCATGCGTGCGGTCTCAAGTGGTGAAGCAACATGGTGGCCTTGGCTGAACAGGCATGGGCGAGGAGCGGAGCACGGGGCTGCAGGCTCTTGGAACGGTCGGTGTCGTTGGCCTTGGTCTGATCGGTGGCTCGATCGCTCTCGACCTCCGCCAGCAGGGTGTGCCGGTGATCGGTCTTGTGCATCGCGAAAGCACAGCGGCGCGAGCCATGGAGCGAGGGCTGGTGGATGCAGTTAGTTGCCAGTTGTCCTGTCTCAACGACTGCAACACCGTGATCCTGGCGCTTCCGATCGAAGCGCTGCTCAATCCCGAGCCGCAGTTGGTCGAAGCGCTACCAGCCCATGCCGTTGTCACGGATGTGGCGTCGGTGAAAGGGGCAGTGCTTGAAGCCTGGCGCCACCGTCACCCTCGCTTCGTGGCGGCCCACCCCATGGCGGGTACGGATCAGTCCGGCGTCGACGCAGGGGTGCTGGGATTGTTCCGAGGCCGCCCGTGGGTGGCAACGCCTGAGTCGGCGACCGATCCTCAGGCCTTGGCCAGCGTGAAAGTGTTGGCTGAAGGGCTTGGAAGCGACTGGATCACAGCCGATGCTGCTTGCCACGACCAGGCCGTGGCACTGGTGTCCCACCTGCCCGTGATGGTGAGCGCTGCGTTGTTGAGGGCGGCCAGCGAGGAACGGGATCCAAGGGTTCTGGATCTTGCTCGCCGTCTGGCGTCCAGCGGGTTTGCCGACACCACCCGGGTGGGCGGAGGCAACCCAGCTCTCGGCACGGCGATGGCGTGCCGCAACACGGCAGCCCTGCTCAAGGCCTTGGCCGCATACCGGTGGAGCCTGGAACAGTTGGAGGAAGCGATCCTCAGCGGCCACTGGGCTCAGCTGGAGAATGAATTGCACAAGACCAGCACCCTGCGTCCGGGGTTTGTCGAGAAGGGGCCTGGTCCGCTCAGTCCGCCAGGGTGAGCGTCCGGCCTCGTTCCTGCATCAGTTGACTGCAGGCCATCAGGGCAGACAGCGTCACGCCTGCGGTTCCTTCGCCGGGGTGAATCGAATCACCGCAGAGCCAGAGCTTGCGGATCGGACTGCGACTGGCCAAACCGAACGGACCAAAGCGATCTGGGCTTTGTCCCAGTCCGCCCACCACGCCCTTCGGGCGACCTGTCCAGTAAGCGAAGCCGCGGGGGGTGGACAACTCGCTGTGCAGCCAGGCCTCGGCCGAAAGCGTCAGGGCTTCTTCAACCCCGCGGCGCATCTGCCCAAGCACGGTTTGTTTGCGCTTCTGGTAGGCCTCTTCCGGCAAGTCATGCCATCCCTCAGGGGTGGTGAACACGCTGGCGATCACTGTGGCCTCGCCAGCGGGGGCACGGCCATCCCCCTCGCTGCTGATCGAGAGAAAGAGTGATCCGGGAGTGTCCCAGTCGCACTGCAGATGGCCTGGACAGGCTTCAGGAAGATCACGCCGGTGCACGGCTCCGTAGAACACCAGCGCCCCACTCGGAGCGTCGAGGGTTTGCAGGTGGCGGCGATAGGACGCGCCGAGCAGGTTGCTGTCTGGAATTAAAGAGGGCAAGCACTGAGGCGGAAGACTGCACACCACATCGGCCGCTTGCAGGGACCGTTGCCCACCGCCCGGTTGCTCGATCTGCACGGTCCAGCTGTCGCCGCTGTGCTGTCGCTCCATCAAGACGGCGCGATGGCGTAGAAGCACCTCGGCGCCATCGCGCTGAAGGGAGCGCAAGAGCTGGTCGCTCAGGCTCTGCATCGATCCCTGCAGGTGCCAGAGGCCTAAGGGGGCCTGACACATCTGCAGAACGGTGGCTCCATAGAGCGCTGCCGTTTGATCGGCCGGCTGCTGGGAATAGAGCCTGAGCTGGAGATCGAGAAAACGGCGCAAGCGAAGGTTGCTGGCGCAGCCGCAGAGTCTCAGAAGGTCGGCAACAGTGAGCAGGCTGAGGGGTGCTGAGGCGAGATTGCCGGGGGTGAGTGCCTTGAGCGTCCGGCTCAGATCCCAGCCTGAACGCACGGGCAGCACGGGGTCGGCTGCGGCGAATTGCCAGTTCTGGCGATGAATCCAGCTGCAGAGATCCCAGAACCGCTCCGTTCCAGGGAATTGACGCGACCGTTCCTCCCGCCAGCGTTGGGGGTCATGCCAGAGGTGGATGGGGGGTGATCCATCATTCAGATTCACCACACAGCCAGGGTCGAGGCGTTCCGCGGCCGGTGGCTCCAGGCCCAAATGGCGGAACAGGCGGGCATGGCTTCCACCCGGTTCCAGACCTGCCACCTGCGTGGCGCCAACGTCGAAGGTGTAGCGCCCTCGCTTGAACGTTCCAGCGCAGCCTCCAAGCTGGTGATGGGCTTCCAAGAGGGTTACCGACAGCCCTTCGCGGGCCAGCAAGGCCGCGGCAGTGAGGCCGGCAATTCCGCCTCCGATCACAATCGCGTCGCGGGAGCTGTCCATGACGGCATGCTGGCAGCTGCCTTCCGGTGCTTGTGGATGCGGGATCAGCTCGAGCAGATCCTTTCCAAGGAAAGAGACCTGTTGCGGGGGCGTTGCCTGACGTCCGTCGAGCCTGTTGGCGGTGGTGAAGTCGGAGCTTGTTGGAGAGCAGACCTGAGTGACGGCAGCGCTTGGTTCCTCAAGGTCTCTGATCCTGCCTCTCTTGAGGCTGAGCAGCGGGGGCTGCGGTCCTTGCGCCAATGGTCTGATGCTGACCTTGTGGAGGTCGTGGATGTGCTGGCGTGGCTTCCCCTAGAGCCTCAGGGGATTTTGGTGCTCCCTTGGTGGGAGATGGGGACTGGCGATCAGTTCAACCTCGGCCGAGGGCTGGCCCGTTTGCACCGGAGGTCGTCGCTGAACGGTCCTTCACGGTTTGGTTGGGACCATGACGGCTTTATCGGTCTCGGTCCCCAGCCGGCCGGATGGAGTGAAGACTGGGGTGAGGCCTTTGTTGCGCTGCGTTTGAAGCCTCAGCTGCGCTTGGCTGAGGCCTGGGCATTGCATGAAAACGACTGGTCATCTCTTGTTGCTCCGCTGGCCCAGTGGCTTGGCGACCATGCTCCAGATCCCTGTCTGGTTCATGGGGATCTATGGGCGGGCAATGCCGGTGTGCTGGCGGATGGACGGGGGCTGCTGATCGATCCCGCCAGCTGGCGGGCTGATCGCGAGGTCGATCTCGCCATGACACAACTCTTCGGCGGTTTTTCTCGCCGTTTCTATGAGGGGTACAGCAGAGAATGGCCTTTACCAGAGGGTTTTGAGCAACGAGTCGACGCCTTGAATCTCTACCACTTGCTCAATCACGCCAATTTATTTGGAGGTGGCTACCGCGATCGCTGTCGCCAGGTGATTAAACGGCTTCAAAAGACGCTTCTCTAACGATTTCGAGGGGGATGTGATCCCCCTCTGCAACGCATCAACCGAGATATTCCTTGCGGAGTGTCTGGATGCGGGTGACGAGGGCTGAGCGCTTTTCACTGGTGGTGAGGTTTTTCCAGCTCCACTGGCCAACCACCACAACACCCAGAAGCTCCAGCAGACCGGGAACGATCGGGAGCAGATTGATGGTGTCGAGAATGCCCTTGATCAGGATCTGGGCAACGATCACCGCTGCGAAGATGCCCACCACCTTGCCGATGCGGCCGGCCTGGCCCCAGTCGACTTTGTCGAGGGTTTCATTCACTTTGCCCAGGATGTCCTTGTACCGCTCCGCGAAGTCAACGCTCTCACCAGCTTGGGCAGCATCTGTGACGTCGGTGTCATTCACCTGGGTGGTGCTTTCGTCGCTCATGACGCCTTGGCATGGATCTAATGCCAGCTGACCTTATCGACAAGCCTCCGCAAATGCCATGGCGACTGCGCTTCGATTGGGATTGCCTGATCGTTTTGCGCCGATCGCTTGATGCGGTCGCTCCTAACGAGGGGTGTGCCCTTTTGCTTGGCGATTGCGGTTCTGAGCTGCGGCTGCGGGTGGTCTGGCCCTGCTGCAACGTTTGGCGTCCTGGCCTTCAGGGGCTGGAGGAGCAACCGGGCTGCGGCGATGGACCGCGGCCGTCGCGGCAGACGCGGTTCGCTCTGGATCCACGCGAGCAGATCGCGGCGCAACGCTGGGGGCGCCAGCGAGGACTCCATGTGGTCGGGAGTGCCCATTCCCATCCCGGTGGTGAGCCACGCCCCAGCAGCAATGACAGACGTTGGGCGGCTGCCGATGGGGTGATGGTGATCGACGCTGGTGTTCGCGGCCTGGCGGGATGGTGGATGGAGCGATCCACTGCGGGGCCTGCGTCCGCTCCCGCCACACTGGCCAAAGTCCACCCCCTGAGTCTTGTGGGGCCTGAGGGTGCAGCGCTGGGTAACACTGGCCTGAGTGTTCACAACAGTCGTTGCCGCACCTCCGATGACGGATCCGCGTTCGGTGCCTGAACTCAGCTCACAAGAACGGGGCCGCTATGCCCGCCACCTCACGCTGCCGGAACTTGGGCTTGCCGGTCAGAGGCGCCTGAAGGCGGCCTCCGTGCTCTGCATCGGCGCTGGAGGGCTCGGTTCTCCACTGCTCCTTTATCTGGCCGCGGCCGGGATCGGGCGACTCGGCATCGTTGACGATGACCGCGTCGATCTCAGCAACCTTCAGCGGCAGGTGATTCATGGCCAGGCCGCCGTCGGTGAGGGCAAAACCTCCTCCGCCCGCAGAAGGATTTTGGATCTCAATGAGCACTGTGTGGTGGACGAGCATCCCTCCAGGCTGACGCCGGAGAACGCTCTTTCATTGATCGGGGCCTACGACCTCGTGGTGGATGGTTCGGATAATTTCCCGACCCGGTATCTGATCAGCGACGCCTGCGTGATGCTCGGCCGACCGTTCGTTTATGGCTCCGTTCAGCGTTTTGAAGGTCAAGTCACGGTGTTCAACCAGGGGCCCCTCTCTCCGGACTACCGCGATCTTGTGCCTCAGCCACCACCACGAGACCTCGTGCCGTCTTGTGCCGATGGTGGAGTGATGGGCGTGATGCCCGGGCTGATCGGTCTCCTGCAGGCGACGGAAGTGATCAAAGTGATCACCGGTCTTGGGGAGACCCTCGATGGGCGTTTGCTGCTGGTCGACAGCCTCAGCATGCGTTTCAGAGAGCTCCGCCTCGAACGCCGCCCTCATCGGCCCGCCATTGAACAACTGGTGGACTACGAGCAGTTCTGCAATCCTGAACGTCCTGTCGAGGGCGAGGAGTCCAAGATCGTGAACAGCATCTCAGTGCGTGAGCTCAAGGCGTTGCTCGATGAGAGAGCCGACCTGTTGCTCCTGGATGTTCGTCAGCAGGCTGAGGCTGACGTAGCGGTCATTCAGGGATCCCAGCTGTTTCCCCTGGCGTCGATCGAATCGGGTGACGCCATCGAAGCGATCCGTTCGCTCGCATCCGGACGTGTTGTGTACGTGCACTGCAAGCTGGGCGGGCGATCGGCCAAGGCCGTTGACCATTTGACGCGCTCTGGAATCCAAGCGGTGAATGTGACGGGGGGAATCGACGCCTGGAGTCAGGAGGTGGACGCTTCGGTGCCCCGCTATTGAGCTCTAGTAGTCGACTCCACGTTTGAGATCCACGCCCTGCTCGGCGTAATGCTTGTGGCAGACCATCTCGGAGTGAACACTGGCGAGGTCGAAATAGGCCGGGGGATGTTTGCAGCGGCCGGTGATGATCACCTCTGTTTCCGCAGGCTTGCGCAGCAGCGCCTGCACGATCGGCTCCACCGGCAGGAGCTCAAGATCAACGGTTGGATTGAGCTCATCGAGAATCACCGTTTTGTAAAGACCACTGGCGATGGCTGCACGGGCGATTTCCCAGGCCCTCTCCGCTTCCACGTAGTCGATCGGCTGCTGTTGACCGCGCCAGACGATGGCGTCGCGGCCTGAACGCAGGTGATCCACCAGATGGGGGTAGCTCTCGCGCAAGGCTGCAATCGCGGCATCTTCGGTGTAGCCGCTGCCCCCTTTGAGCCATTGCAGAATGAGCACGCGATGGCTCTTGTCTTGGCTGATGCCGCGACCGATGGCTTGCAGGGCTTTGCCAAGGGCGCTGGTGGATTTGCCCTTGCCTTCACCGGTGTAGATCTCAATCCCCCCGGGAGTGCTGAAGGGCACCACAGACTGGTTGTCGTCTGAAGGCCGACGATGGGCACGCATTTCTGAATGCAGATCGGCAATCTGGATCAGAGGTCTTGGCGCTCCACGGCCGGTCACGATGATTTCCATCCCCTCCGGACGGGATGAGAGGGCTTGCACCACATCGTCGATCTCGAGCAGACCGAGATCCAGAACGGGATTGAGTTCGTCGAGCACCACGACGGAGTACAGCGCGCTGGCAATGGCGCCACGGGCAATGTCCCAGCCCCGTTGAGCCTCCTGCTGATCAAAACGGGTGGCTTCTTCGGCGTTGAAGTAGTCGGCGCGACCCGTTCGCACCTGGTCAATCAGATGGGGAAAACCCTGTTGCAGCGCTTCGATGGCCGCGTCTTCGTCATAGGCCCGTCCTGGTCCCTTGAGAAATCGCAGCAGCAGAACGCGGGTGCGGCGCTGCTCGCAGATGCCCAGGCCGATCGTGCGCAGCACGACGCCAAGCGCCGCCTGGCTCTTGCCCTTGCCGTCGCCGTCATACACGTGCAGCTGGCCAAGACTGCGCTCCCTGCTGTCGGCTGCTGTAACGATGCCAATGCCGCGGTTGCTGCGCCGGCGGGCACCTCCAGAGGTCTCGGATGAGCGTGTTGCGTCCATCGACGTCTTCGAGATGGCGCTGCGTACGATCGGAGCATACTGAGATTCCTGCGTTCTTCAGTGGCCGAAACGCGCTTCCGTCCATTGGAGTCCCTGGCCCGGGGTGATCAGGATCGCCTCGAAGCTCTGCGCGGGCTGCTTCGTGCCGCAGGAAGGGTTTGTGTGGCTTACTCCGGCGGAGTGGACAGCACCCTCGTCGCGGCCATTGCCTGCGAACAATTGGATGACCATGCCTTTGCAGTGACCGGAGTGTCCCCATCGCTTGCGCCCCATCTGCTGGAGGAAGCGCGACTCCAGGCCCGCTGGCTCGCGATTCGCCATCTGGAGGTGGAAACCAGGGAATTGGATGATCCGGATTACAGCTCGAATCCAACAGATCGCTGCTTTGCCTGCAAGCGGGAACTGCATCACCATCTCAAAGACATCGCCAGAGCCGCTGACGGCGCGCTTGTGGTGGACGGCGTGAATCTCGATGACCTCGGAGACCACCGGCCTGGTATTGAGGCGGCCCGTCAGGCTGGCGTGCGATCACCATTGGCCGAACTCCAGATCGACAAAGCAACGATCCGGCGACTCTCCAAAGCGCTTGGATTTCCCTGGTGGGACAAACCGGCCCAGCCCTGTCTTGCGTCGCGATTCCCCTACGGAGAGGTGATCACCCACCAGAGACTGAAGCTGGTCGGAGCGGCGGAAGCGTTGTTGATTGCTCGAGGGTTTCCGCGGGTGCGCGTTCGTGCGCAGGGGCTTGCCGCTCGCATTGAAGTGCCCACCACCCGGCTTGGTGAGCTTCTCGAGGAACCGCTGCGCCGCGACCTGGTTCAGGACTTCTTGGCTCTGGGGTTCACCTCGGTGAGCATTGATCTCGAAGGGCTGGTGAGCGGAAAGCTCAACCGCATGGCGAGCATGCGCTGAGATCTCCACACACCAACATGGGTTGGCCGCGCCAGCCTTAGCGAGGCGTGCACTCCGGCGTGCGTTCGAGCTCCGCCACAGCAGCCGGCGTTTCCCGCAAAAAGCTCCGTAAGGCGTGGTTCATGGCCTTGAGCTCGTCACGAAGGTGCTGGCAAGCCTTTTCAGGCATGGTGTGATCGCCACACGTGAAAACATCCACAGCCGCGTACCCGGTTTCAGGCCAGGTGTGGATGGAGATGTGAGATTCCGCCAGAAGAGCCAGTCCGGTGACGCCCTGTGGCTCGAATCGATGGGTGATGAGATTGAGAAGAGTGGCACCAGCACGCTTCGCAGCGGTCGTGATGGTGGTTCTCAAAAAAGCTTCGTCGTCGAGCTTGCTTTTGTCGCAATCGTAGAGCTCGAGAATGCAGTGCTTGCCCACCATGTCGGTGGCACTGTCAATCGGGGCACTGGCAGGCGTATGGGTCTGTGCGTTGTCCCATCCCGGGTTGGGATGCAGGCATGACAGGGTCTGCTCCATCAGGATGCAAAAGAAAACAGCTATCCACTTTAGCTGTTTCTCAAGCCGTTTCTCAAATGATCAGCATTGAGAATCTGCGAGCGTTGGCGCCATTCGCCTTCAAAGGCATCGAGATGGGTGGCACTCACAAGACACTGATGGGTGTCACCCACCGCTTCCAGCAAGGCCAGTTGGCGCTGCGGATCCAATTCCGCCAACACATCGTCGAGCAGCAGGAGCGGCGGATGGCCGCAGAGCTCTCCGACCAATTCCAGTTCCGCCAGTTTCAGAGCCAGCACCAGGGTGCGCTGTTGACCTGATGAACCGAAGCGCCGGGCGACAGTGCCATTCAGCAGCATGTCGATTTCATCGCGATGGGGGCCGACCCGGCAGCTGCCAAGCCGTTCCTCTTCGCTGCGTTGGCGGTGCAGCTGCTGTTCGATTGCGAGTCGCCAGGGCTCTTCGGCCTCCTCTCCTTCCAACACGCTCCCCGGGCTGTAGCGGAGCTCCAGTTGTTCATGGCCCTTGCTCAAGCGGGACTGCCAAGCCGCTGCCAGGGGTTCGAGCCGCGACAGCGCCCGGCGGCGGCGGCGATGGATCCGCGTGCAGACCAGGGCCATCTGAATGTCGAAACTGTCCAGGAGCGCTTGGTGCTCCACGCTGGTTCCGCCTCCCCCTCGTCGCCAGAACTGGCTGCGCTGGCGTAGAAGTCGGTTGTATCGCCCGATTAATTCGGCGTAGACCGGCTCCAGCTGCAGCACGACCCGATCAAGCCAATGGCGTCTTAAGGCCGGTTCTCCACGCACGAGATGTAGATCCAGGGCGCTGAAGCCCACACAGCGCAAAGGGCCAATCAGATCCATCTGACGCTGCAGCACCTTGCCATTGCGTCGTGCCTGACGGCCACCGCGGCGGCGAAGCTCCAGCTCAACCTCGGTGTCATCCACGCAGGACGCTCTTAGCAGAGCCCTTGAAGCGTCCCAGTGGATCAGATCCGCATCCTGACTGCTGCGGTGAGAGCGCAAACTCCCCAGCAGTTCCACTGACTCCAGCAGGTTGGATTTGCCGATGCCGTTGCTGCCGATCACGAGCAGACGCGGCGCTTCAATCTCCAGCTGCAGGTGGCAGTGGTTGCGGAACTCCTGCAGTTCGAGCTGGAGAAGCCGAATCGGTAAGGGTGCGACGTGTCGCTAAGGTAACCAAATCGTGGTTGTTCTCCCAACTGCCGCGGGGGCATGTAGCTCAGTTGGATAGAGCATCAGATTCCGGTTCTGAGGGTCGGGGGTTCGAATCCCTCCATGCTCGTGATTCTTCAGGCTCCACCGGTGATCGGAGCCTCAATCCCATGGTTCGGATGCCTCCTGGATCGAGGATGTATCCATGGGTTTTCAGTGCATTGAGAGCCTGGGGAGGCGCCGAAATGGAGATGCTGCAGCCCGGAAGATCTCGGCGCAGAACGGCGAGGGATCGGTGCACAAGCACCTCAACCAAGTGGACCTGATCCGGTCCTGGCCGCGCTGCGAGATTCCAGAGGTTGGCATTCAAGGCCTGATCGGTCGTGGCGCGGACAAACCCGGCCAGCGCATGATCGTTGTCCAGGATGGTCATCACCCAGAAACTGCGGCTCAGGGCGAGTGACCAGCGCTCCTCGGGGTGGATCTCATCACCGCAGGCCTGAAGCAGCCTGTTGATGCTGGCTCCATCGGGGATGTGGTCGAGTTTTAAGGAATACCCCTCCTTGAGGGCTGGGGCTGCGGGCTGTCGACGGAAGGGAAGCAAGGCCAATCACCCGGTGTTGCGCATGCCTGCGGCAATGCCATTGATCGTGAGAAGGGCACCACGCAGAAGTTCGCTTCGGCTGTACGTGCGGCCGTCGCCGTCGCTGGGAGATTCGCTCATGGGCGGTTGACGATTCTGGTCCCGTAATCGGCGCAGCAGGGCGACCTGCAGAAATCCCAAGGGCACGATGGTGCGGTTGCGCAGATCCACGGAGAGCTGGAGGGCTGGATCGGCATCCAGCAGTCGTTCTTGCCCTGTGATCTCCAGTACCAGCCGGTGGGTGAGGCTGTATTCCTCGGCGATGGTCGTGTAGATGCCGTCGAACGCTTGACGATGATCGGCACTCCCCAGGCTGGTCACGTAGTGACGGGCCAGATCGAGATCCACCTTGGAGAGGGTCATCTCCACTTTGGAAATCAGCATCCTGAAGAAAGGCCAGCGCTGGTGGAGGGTCCTCAGCAACGACATCTGATCGGGGTCGTTCACAAGCTCTTCATGCAGAGCTGTTCCGACGCCAAACCAGCTGGGGAGGAGAAAGCGGCTCTGGGTCCAGCCAAACACCCAGGGAATGGCCCGCAGGCTGGAGAGATCCCGCGTTCCGGTCTTACGCCGGGCGGGCCGGCTGGAGATCTGCAGCTTGCTGATCTCCTCGATTGGCGTCACCTGCTCGAAGAAGGCGACCAGATCGGGGTTGTCGTGCACCAACGCGCGGTAGTGGCGTCTTGAGCAACGCGCCAGTCGCGCCATTAGATCGTTCCAGCTGGGAGTGGCATCCAGTTGGTTGGTGACCAGGCTGTTCTGCACAACGGCGGTGCTCACTGTTTCGAGGTTGTAGAGAGCGAGTTCAGGCAGGCTGTACTTGGAGGCGAGAACTTCCCCTTGCTCCGTGATTTTGATGCGTCCCTGGAGCGTGCCGCTGGGTTGCGCCAGGATCGCCTGGTAGGCAGGTCCCCCTCCCCGGCCCACTGAACCACCACGTCCGTGGAACAGCCGCAGGGCCACGCCGTTCCTCGCTGCAAGGTCCTGAAGGGCAATCTGTGCTTTGTGAATCTCCCAGTTGCTGGAGAGAAAGCCCGAATCCTTGTTGCTATCGGAATACCCGAGCATCAGCTCCTGCAAGGGTTGGCCCTGGCTGCCAACCCTGGGAAGAAGGTTGCGATAAAGCGGTGTCTGGAACAACTCTTCCATCACCTCTGGGGCTCTCTGGAGATCCTCCACGGTTTCGAAGAGCGGAACCACCAGCAGGTCGGCATGGCCTGCAGACGGTTCCACAAGCCCTGCCTCCTTGGAAAGGAGCAGCACCTCGAGCAGATCCGAAACGCTGTGGCTCATGGAGATCACATACGTTCGGCAAATTCGACTGCCGAATTCGTCCTGCAGGCGATGCAGGGTTCGGAACACATCAACGGTTTCTTCCGTTGTTGGTGACCAGCTCACCGAGGGTGGGATCAGGGGGCGGCGGGTCTGCAGCTCCTGAAGCAGCCACTGCACGCGTTCCTGTTCGTTCAGATCCCCGTAGGCCTGGTCGGGGTTGAGATAGCGACTCACTTCATCGAGAGCATCGCTGTGGCGGGTGCTCTCCTGGCGAATGTCCAGACCGGCAAGGCTGAACCCGAAAATGTGCACCTGGGTGAGCAGCGTGTCGAGGGGTTCGCAGGTGAGGTCTGTACTGACCAAACTCGTGCGAATCAGTTCAAGGTCACTGCGGAACTCGGCCACAGATCCGTAGTGAAGCGATTCACTCTGCGGTGCCTCGGGGTTGGAGCTCAGCAGTCCATCCGCTGGAGCACGCCAACCGGCTTCCGCAAGCTGCTGGTTGCGGATCTGCGTGAGGCGCAGCCGCTCAAGCACAAAACTCAGCTTGAGACGGTAAGGCTCAAGGCGGTAGCGGGTGGCCCGCTCTTCGTACACCTCCGGGAATCTCAACCGATCCATTTCCAGGGATTCAAGAAGTGGGGCGCTGACTTGGCTCCATTGCATGGAAATGCTCAGCTGGTCGCGAAGCCCCTGAACCGCGCTCACGTAACGCTCCAGCATCAGCTGGCGCTGATAACAGGCTGTTCGCCAGGTGATGTCGGTCGTGACCGATGGATTGCCATCGCGATCGGATCCAACCCAGGATCCGAAGGTGCAAAAGGACGACGGCGGCAGTTGCACATCCGGGTAGCTGCTGGCCAGTGCCGAGGAGAGGCGGCGACGCAGCTGGGGCATGGCATCGAACAGCACCTGCTGGAAGTAGTGCAGGGCGTAATCGACCTCATCCAACACCGAGGGCTTGAACTGGTGCAGCTCATCAGTGCGCCACCACAGCCTGATTTCCTCCTCCAATTGAAGGCGGATCGTTCCCGCTTCAAAGGTGCTGGATTCAGTCTGGGCTTCGAGCTGCTGCAGAAGGCTTGCCACGCGGCGCTGTTTGTGGCGGACGGTGTGACGGACGATCTCGGTGGGGTGAGCGGTGAAGACCAGGCGGATATCGAGCTCCTGGAGCAGCGTCTCCAGCTGGGCAGGGGGGACGTTCAGTCGGCGCAGACGTTCAAACAGTTCCCGAAAGGTTGCGGGTTCTGTCTGGGTGGCCAGGGGAGGGGTGAACGGGTTGATCTGTTCCGCTGTGTCCTGGGAACGGACGATGCTCTCCAGATACCCGTCTTCCTCGATGCGCTGCTCGAGGATGTTCACCAGTTGGAAATAGAGGGAAAAGGCCCGAGCGGCAGCGATCGCTTCCGACAGGTCCATGTCCCTGATCAGCGACACCAAAGCATCACTGCTCACGGCGTTTCCCTCGGGAAGGACCGGGTCGCTGAGTTGTTTCATGCGCAGCAAGCGCTCCGCCTGCTCGGCTGGGCACTCACTGCGCAGAACGGTCTGCCAGAGGTCCTCGACCAGGGCCAGTCGTTGCTGCAGGAGTTGTCCACCGACAGGGGCGTCGTTGACCGCGGCCATGGCCTGCTCGCTCTCAGGAGTGATTGCGGAGGAGGAGGACATCGAAGACCCGCCGGGATCAGAAACCGTCATGATCATCCCAAAGCGTGATGGCCTGGGGTGGAACCAAGCGGGGATTCCTCGGTTTCCATGGTGCTGATGCTGTCGCTGAGCACGCTCTGAATCGAGGCACCATCGCGAATGGCGGCCAGCCAACGCATGGCTTGATTTCCCTGATCAAGAATGGTGGTCAGGGGCTTGAGTCGGTCGCTCAGGTGCAGGTCCGCTGCCAGGGGCTCGACAGATTCGATCAACGTCAGCACCCACTCTCGGCACAGGAGCGGCCGGCCGTCTTCCCAGTGATGAAGGGTGGCCTCGAGGCTTGCCTGGGCCGCGGCGCGGTCATTGTTAACGCTGAGCTGCTCGAGCTCGTCAAGGCTCAACGTGCTCTTGGTCATGGGGTCGTGAGCGGAGGGATCACGGAGGATCTGCTGAATTCTGAGTTCGAGCAGGGTGGTAACCGCCAGCAAGTGGGCCGGGTTGGTGATCAGATCGCAGATACGCAGCTCCAGCCGATTGAGTTGGTGGGGACGATCGGGACCGTTGGGGCGTACCGATGTCCAGAGATGGCGAACGTTGTGCATCGTCCCGGCAGCGATTTGCTCCTCTGTCCAGCGAATGAAGTGCTGATGATCCACGAACAAGGGGACACGGGCGGGCGTGAGGGGGAACTGCATCCAGCGTTGGGAATGGGCTCCGGTGATGTCGCCATTGAGAAACGGAGAACTGGCACTAAGAGCGAGCATCAGCGCCGCTTCACAACGCACGAGGCGTAAGGCCTTGAACAGGTCCTGAGGCGACTCGATTCCCAGGTTGATGTGGATGCTGGCTGTCACCACATCCGTGCCGTAGGTGGCTTCGATCAGATCGTGGTAGGGATTGGATGGATCTGAGCGCTCGAATCGTGTCGTATCTCCCAGGCTGAGGGTGCTGCCGGGCAGCAAGGTCAGGCCCCTCGGTTGAAGCCAAGTCCTCAGCGTGCGTCGTGGTGCGAGCAGCGCCTCGGTGAGCGGTCCGTAGTCGGATTGCGGAGCTGTGATGTATTCGAGGTTGCGGTGATCAGGCTCCGTGACGAAACCTGCGAGTTCCTGGCTGGCTTCGGCTGCGATCCCGACATTGCGACCATCGGGATGCCCCGTGAACAGCTCAACCTCAAAGCCCTTGAGCAAACGATTGTTCGTCATGACCCGGCGCCCTCGAGGCAGGCCAGTGCGGTCAGCATGCCTCGGGCTTTATTCAGGGTTTCCTGGTATTCGGCCTCGGGTTTGGAGTCTGCAACGATGCCGGCTCCGGCCTGCACCTCAAGGGTCCATCCGCCGTCTTGGTTGGGCTTCACAACCATCGTGCGGATGGTGATGGCGGTGTTCAGAGCTCCCGCCAGATCGACCGATCCATAAACACCGGAGTAGGGGCCGCGTGGGTCGGGTTCAAGCTCATGGATGAGTTGCATCGCCTTGATCTTGGGAGCTCCGCTCACGGTTCCAGCAGGGAAGGACGCCATCAGCAGATCCCAGATGTCGTTGCCCGGAGCCAGTCGACCCTCCACCTCACTGACGATGTGCATGACATGGGAGTAGCGCTCGATCACCATCAGCTCGCGCACGTTCACTGACCCGGGAACGCAGACGCGGCCGAGGTCATTGCGCCCGAGGTCAACAAGCATCACGTGTTCAGCACGTTCTTTGGGGTCAGCGAGCAGCTCCGCCTCAAGACTGCGATCTTCCAGTTCATTGCTTCCCCGGGGCCTTGTTCCTGCAATCGGTCGCAGGACAGCGCGGATCCCTCCTTGATCAGGTTCGGCCTTGACCATCACCTCAGGGCTGGATCCGATCAGCTGCCAGTCGCCGAAATCGAAAAACGCCATGTAGGGCGATGGATTCACCATGCGCAGGCTTCGGTAGAGATCAAGGGGGGGGTGGTCGATCTCCGTGCTGAGTTTCTGGCTGATCACCAGCTGAAAGGCATCTCCAGCGGCGATGTGCTCCCTGGCCTTGAGAACCGCCTGTTGGAAGTCATCCTGGGTTCGATTGCTGGATGTTGAGGGTGTGTCCCCTTGGCTGGGTGTCCAGTCGAGCGGGCGCACTGGGGGAAGCGGCTCGGCCATGGAGTTTTTCAGGGCTTGGATGCGCTGGATGGCATCGCCCCATGCGGCCTCTGGGTCGGCAAAAGCGTTGTGCTCGCCCGACAGATCGGCGTAGGCCACGGCTGTGATCAGCCGTTTCACCTGATCGAAAATGAGAATGCTGTCCATCAGCATCCACAGTCCCTCCGGCGGACCCTCCCCATCATTGGGATGGACCGGCACCGAGGGCTCAATCCAGCGAATCAGTTCATAGCCCCACATGCCATAGAGCTGACCGAGCGGTGGCAGTCCCGACAAGGTGGCCGGCTTGTAGGGCGCAAGACACGCGCGCAAGGTGTCGAAGGGATTGCCTGAGAACGTCTCTTCCCGGCCATCCCTCCAGATCCTTTGCAGACGATCTTTCCGGGCGGAAAGTGTCCAGAGCGGGTTGCATGCCACCACGCTCCAACGCCCGAGGGTTTCGCCTCCCTCGACGGATTCGAGCAGAACTCCAGGGGGACGCCCCTCGCCCACTTTCAACCAGGTGGTGAGGGGTGTCTCCAGATCCGCAGGCCAGCTGCTGGCCACGGGAATCAACGTGGAACCGGATGCAACGGCTTCCAGAAATGCAGTGCGGTCGGGTGTGAGCATGAACAGGAATGTCGAACCGACCGCGAGCCATCATGCCGGTCGAACCGACCGCATGAAGGGATCAAGCTTTTCAGCTGATTCAGGCGTCGAAGGTGTTGCGTCCGCTGAACTTGATGTTGGCGGGGTTGGTGTTCTGGCCAATGCGGCGGGGATTGTGGCCCACCATCGCCCGACCTTCATTGACCTTCTCAGGGAACACGCCATCGCTGGGATGGAGATACTCAGTGTCACCACCGGGGAAGATCCGGTAGATCTTGTAGTCCTCGATCCGGGGCTTGAACTTGGTCCGCAGCTGGGTGCCGAGAGCCAGGCACTGCTCCTTGCGGGCGAAATACATGATGTTTTCACCGGCATTCATCATGGCGGCGCCACCGGTGGGAAGTTCGAAGGCCTGAGCGCTGTTGCTTGTCCAGGTGATGGCGTACTTCTCCTCGGTCTCGGCGGAGTTGAGAAGACCTCCGGTGCTGCCGATGAACTGGGGAAGCTGTCCGTTCAACGCCGTTGCTGTCATGGCTGTCCTCGCGAAATCGGCATGCCTTTACGGCTGGAAAGTAGCACCGTGATTCTGCTCTGATCGCCCTACAGGCCTGGAAACTTCACACCCGTCAACATTGTTCCGCGATTGGGAAGAACACCGTGAGTCCTCGGTCCCGGCGTTGGGTGACTCGCCCCCCGAGGCTTTCCAGCAACCGTCGGGTCGCTGTTTGGCTGAGCTGCAGACTGCCGGTGTTGGTGTTCCAGCTCAGAACAGGCCCCAAGCGCTCCTGCTGCACTGGGTCGACCGTTTGCGATGCAATCTGCTCCGGGGTATGGGAAATGAGTTGGAGCTTGAGGCGTGCTCCTGCAGGTTGCAGGGTCAGAAGCAGCTTGCTTCCCGGCGGAAGGCTGCGGCTGCAGCGATCCACCAGGCCTCCAAGCATGGGCTCCAGGCGGCCGGGGTCGCTCAGCACAAGCGGCATGCTGTCGGCGATGGTCATCGCAAAGCCCACACCTCTGCGTTTGAGTTGCTGGGTCCAGATGGGCGATAACAGGCGCACCATCGCTCCGAGATCGGTGCGGGCCAACGGCGATGGACCTTCGGGTTGCCTCTGCAGTTCCGCCGCTTGGAAGATCAGCCCGAAGCGATCGATCTGCTCGCTGCATTCAGTGTCAATTTGCTGAAGACGCTCCATCGCTTTCATGGGCAGGTCGCGGCGGCGGAGAAGCGAGCGGATCAGCGTGCGGATGGTCGCCAAGGGTGTTCTCACCTCATGGGCGATCGCTTCCAGCAAGGAGAGTTCGGCATCGATGTCGCCTGAGGCGTGCGCCTGAGGCGTGGCCTCGGGGGACTCATGGGCGGTTTGAAACGTCACGGTGGGAGCCATCGACGCCAGCCGCTGCGCTAGGTCTGGCCAAAATTGAAGCGCGAAATCCCCGCTGCTTTGAAGCGGGCCAAGGTCGTTGAGGGCTTGATGAAGACTCTTGGCCTGGGCCTGATCTTCTTCTTTGAGCCTCTGCTCCACCAGGGCCAGGATCCGCGTGAGAAGGCTGGGTTCGCTGCGCATCAGAAGCCTGCGCTCTCCCTCCTGGCCCTGCAGGGCCAGCGCGATTTGCAGCTTGCTGGTGATCACCAGTAAGAACGGATCCTGGCTGTCCTCGGCACAGAGAGTCATGCGTTGGAAGCGGTGGCTGAGGAGCGGTGCTTCCGCCACACCCGTCGGTGCGCTGATCAGATCGGAGGGCAGCAGTGTGCTGCTCTGAAGATCGTTGAGAAGGGTGAGCGCCTCGGGTGCCCACACCCAGCCCCGGTATCGCTGCAGCAGCTCGGGCGCGTAGAGAGCCGGCAGGGGAGCGGCGATCCATACCCCTTCCCAGCTGGGGTCAGCGCTGAGCAACCGCTGCTGCAGAACCTCGAGCGCTCCCCACCACAGACGTCGCGCGTGGGCATCATCCGCCTTGCCTGTGGGCACTCCCTCGGCCATCAGCTGATGAATGGCCTGCAGTGGCGTACTGGTGTCCGTCACCGGATCAAGGCGCGCCTTGAGCGGCGAGCCACCGATAGACACAGCCCCAATGCGATGAAATTCACGACCATGGCGCTGCGTCCATAACTCAGGAACGGCAAGGGGATCCCGGTGACGGGGCCAAGGCCGATGGTCATGAAGATGTTCACCACCACCTGGAACATGATCATGGTGGCGACTCCGATCACCACCAGTGATTCGAAATCCGAGCGTGCCCTGCCCGCCACTTGGAGGAGGCGCCACATCAGCAGCATGAAGCCCACCACAACGAGAACCGTGCCGAGAAAGCCGGTTTCCTCTCCCAATGCACTGAAGATGAAATCGGTGTGTTGTTCTGGGATGAAACGCAATTTGGTGAGCTGTCCCTGAAGGAGTCCGGTGCCGAGCAGTCCCCCGGATCCGATCCCCACGGTGCTCTGGAGCAAGTGATAGCCACCCCCGAGGGGGTCTTTTGTGGGATCGAGAAAGAGCACCAAACGATCCCGCTGGTAGTCCTGCAACCCGTTTTGCCAAAGCCAGGGAGTGATCAATGCGGAGGCTCCCTGCACCAGGGACACGAGGGCGAGTGCCACCCGTTTCCAAGGCAGAGATCGATAGGCGATCACGAGGGTCAGGGGAATCCAGGCAGCCAATCCCCAGGGGAAAAGGCCGGCGAGCAACGCTGTCACCAGGGGTGAGAGCAGCAGGACCAACCACTCAAATGGCATCCCTGACCAGTACAGCATCGTGAGCAGCAGAGCGCCGAACACCAGAGACGTGCCGAGATCGGGCTGGATGAACACCAGAAGCCAAGGAAGTGAGATCACGGCGAGTGGTCGAAGCAGATCCACCGGCCGTTCCACTGGGTGGCGATCCAGCACTGCGGCCAGAAGAAGGATCGCGGCCAGCTTGGCGAACTCTGATGGCTGCACATGCACGCCGCCGATGCTGATCCAGCGCTGCGCTCCAAGCGCCGTCGTCCCGATCATGCGCACGGCCACGAGGCTGATCACCGTCGCTCCGTAGATCGGCACGAGCAAGGGTTTGAGCCTCAGCATCGACATCCTTGCGAGCAGAAGCGCAATCCCAACGCCCACCCCTGCGGTGACCCAGTGTTGGTACCAGTTGGCGTAGTTGGCCTGGCGCTGGGTGCTGGCGATCAGGAGACCGGCCACGGCGATCATGGCCAGGGGGATCCCCCAGAGAATCCAGTCCCGGTCACGGGCCCGGCGGCGCCGGTTACCCGACGGTGAGAAGAGCCTTTGTCCGCTGGAGCCGAGTCCGGTCAGCATGATCAGCGGGAGGCCTGCACCGCGGGTGAGAGTCGTTCGGCCAACGCGATGAACTGTTGGGCACTGATGGAGTCGGGCTTGGCCCGTGTGATCGGTAAACCCTGATCTCCTCCAGCTTGAACCGGCATCTCCATGGGGATCTCGGCCAGCAGGGGAACGTCGAAGGCCTCGGCGAGGGTCTTGCCTCCGCCCGACCCAAACAGCGCGTAACGCTTCTCAGGCTGATCAGGGGGGATGAATGCACTCATGTTCTCGACCACGCCGAGCACTGGGATTCCCATCTGTCGGAACATGGCCAGCCCTCGCCGGGCATCCTGCAAGGCCACCTGCTGAGGGGTGGTCACGATCACAACGCCTGCCATGGGAACGGCCTGTGCCAGGGACAACTGGGCATCACCGGTTCCTGGTGGAAGATCCACGACCAGGACATCCCGTTCACCCCAATTCACCTGGTAAAGGAACTGGCGGATGATCCCGTTGAGCATCGGGCCTCGCCAGATCACCGGCTGGTTCTCCTCAATCAGCAGACCCATCGACACCATGGCCACACCGCAGGTTTCGATCGGCTGCATGCACTGGTTGTCGCCGCTGCCGCTGACTTCGGGAGTGCAGTCGGCCACACCCAGCATGGTGGGTGCATTAGGGCCATAAATGTCTGCATCGAGCAGTCCGACGCGCAGTCCCTGATTGGCGAAGGCGCAGGCCAGATTGACGGCCACGGTGCTCTTGCCCACGCCTCCCTTGCCGCTGCTGACGGCGATCACCTGTTTCACGCCGGGAATGGCCTGGCGTTCCGCGGCTTGTCCATGTCCTGCCTGACCGATGCCGCCTTGGGAGGGAGGCTGCCCCACTTCGATCTGCACATCCTCGATGCCTTCGAGCCTCAGCAAACGGGTACGGGCGTCGTTAACGATGCGATCGCGCTGCCCCTGGGCGAAGCCGGGCAAGTTCAGTCGGATCACGGCGCGCGGTGGCGACACACGCACCTGATCAAGCCAGCCGAGGTCTAGTAGAGAGCGATCGCTACCGGCATCACGGAGGTCGCTGAGCGCCTGAGTGGCCTGTTCCGCTGAGATCATCCGCCCCATTCATTGGGCTGGATCCTAGGGGCGTCTCCCATGACAGTCCTTCACACACGCTTGTCGGGAGTGGCACTGGGCTGAAATGGTCAGGATCTCTCCACCGATGCCAACCATGATCCGATCCCTGCTCAAGCGTTGGAAGGGGGGGATGCCGGAGGACGGTTCAGCGTCCACGGCGTCCGTGGTCCCCGGGGAACGCCCTCCTGCTGACTCCCGGGAGCGGGCGCGGTCGCTTGTGATGGCGCTTCAGGATGAGATTTGTGCCGGCCTGGAGCAGATCGATGGTTCTGGCCGCTTCCAAGAGGAGAGCTGGGTTCGGCCCGAGGGCGGCGGCGGTCGGTCCCGCGTGATGCGCGAAGGCCGGATCTTTGAGCAGGGGGGTGTGAATTTCTCCGAGGTTCAGGGTCAAGAGCTTCCCCCCTCCATTCTCAAACAGCGCCCTGAGGCCAAGGGGCACCCCTGGTTTGCCACGGGAACCTCCATGGTTCTGCACCCCCGGAATCCGTTTGTGCCAACGGTTCACCTCAACTACCGCTACTTCGAGGCCGGTCCGGTGTGGTGGTTTGGAGGCGGCGCTGATCTCACTCCCTTCTATCCCTTCCTGGAGGATGCCCGTCACTTCCATCGCACCCATCAGCAGGCATGCGATTCGGTGGATGAGCGTCTCTATCAGGTGTTCAAACCCTGGTGTGATGAGTACTTCTTCCTCAAGCACCGCCAGGAAACCCGGGGAGTGGGAGGGATTTTTTACGACTACCAAGACGGTTCCGGTCGTCTTTACCGGGGGCAGGATCCTGAGGGGCCTGCGGCGCAGAAGGCTTCCCAGATCGGTGCGGTGCCTCTGAGCTGGGAACAGCTGTTTTCGCTGGCCGGGGCAAATGGCCGAGCTTTCCTTCCTGCCTACGCGCCCATCATTGAGAGGCGGAACGGCATGGCCTACGGAGATCGTGAACGCCAGTTCCAGCTCTACCGCCGTGGTCGCTATGTGGAGTTCAACCTTGTCTGGGACCGGGGCACGATTTTCGGGTTGCAGACGAACGGGCGCACGGAGTCGATTCTGATGTCGCTTCCGCCTCTGGCTCGCTGGGAGTATGGATACCAGGCAGCTCCAGGTTCCAGGGAAGCGTTGCTCACCGATCTCTTTACCCGTCCGCAGGACTGGTTCGGTGATCCTTCCCTCGAGGATCGCTGCCGTCCTCACAATGCTGTGAACTGAGAGCACGGGGTTGGGCGTTGAGACCCTGCTCCAGGGCCTCAACGACGCGCAGGGCTAGTGCTTCGATCACAGCCTCCTGGCTGGCTGGATCGCGCAGACGGGCCTCGAGGTTTCCCTCAAGCTTGCCGATCTCCAAGATGCTGATCCCCCGTTTTGGAGCACCGAGGCCTCCCCGGAATTGCAGGGGGTAGCGACCGAAGTTCAGGGCCAGGCTTTCATCGATGCGGCTTGGTTCTTTGTTCAGGTTGGGGATCAGCCCGGAGCCATACCCGTCCGGGCCGTAGGCATCGAAGTGGATTTCAAGGGCATAACCACCGGCCTTGTGGTGGCGACGACCAACGGACCAGTTGGTGCGCGGATCGTTTTCGTCGCGGATCGTCAGTGCATTCGGTTCGTAACCGCTGATCCGGAGGCAGCGTGCCTGCCCTTGGCGCACCACGGCATCGCGGATCTTCCGGTTCCAGAAGAGCTCATCGCGCATGCGTGGATCCATGGGTGCAGCACCGCGGCGGTCAACGGCGGCTCCTGAGGTGCCGGCCCCCTCGATGCCCTGGGAGTCGGCGTGACCGGCCAGAACCAGGATCGCCACATCCTCGCGTTCGCGGCGACGCCCGACCCAGGTCGCCTCAAGCGGGACCTGAGGCCCGGTGAGAAGGTCGTCGCCAGACAGGCGCGGTGCTCGCGCTGCTGTCGCCAGGCTGAGTAGGAACAGCAGTCCTGTGATGCTCAGACCAGCTGGCAGCAGCAATGGCCGGAGCGTCACGATCAGATCGGCGACGAGAGCAAGGCGCCATCACTGGCCAGCTGCAGTGGGCCGCCCAGGGCGAGCTCAAGGGCGATCAGTTCATCGCGATGGGCTTGCAGCCGCAGGGTGCTGCCTTCGCTTGCTTCGGTCTCAACAAGACGAATCTGAAGGCCCTCTTCCCGACGGGCTCTCCGGGTGTAGACCCAGCCGGCCAAGGGGCCGAGGCCGGCGATCAACAAGGGCCACCATCCCAGCCCAGCGTTCACCTGGCGGATGACGAGCCCCAAACTGCCAGCTCCCACGGTGCCGAGAACAGACAACAAAATTGCAAGGGCCGAACTGCTCTCGACACGGCCTCGGTATTCGAGCAGGCAGCGGTCGGCATCACCTCCATGGCGATTCCAGCCCCGTTGCTTGAGCCATTGATCAAGACCCTCGAGCACTTCCAAGGGTGGACGGGGGGAATGCACCTCCACAATCGTGGTTCGGTCCTTGCTGGCAGCACGAAGGAAGAAGATCAGGCCAATCCCCAGCAGCAGGGTGAGGAGCAGGGTGGAGATCTGAGGCGAGGGCATCGGTAGCCGCCGAGGGCATCGATGACCGTTCTAAGTGGTGATCGGCGCATGCTCGTGGAGCCAGCGCGTCCAGGGTTTCATCAGACGTTCAGCCTGATCGCGGGCGTCCTGATGCAGATGGAGCATGCGACGGGGACGGCCCCTGCTGGGACAGCGTTTTGTGTAGCAATCGAGCATCTCCTGGCGTTCCAGGAAGTCGACGGCCTGATGCAGAACCGTTTCGGAGAGACGCAGTTGAGGATGGTCGTGCTGGAGGCGCTGAAGCAGGCCTGATGGATAGCTGTCGTTTTGCAGAAGACAGGCCAGAACCCAGCACACCGCGAGTTCAAGGTCGAGGAACTGCGGAGGTGGCTGCTGGAAGTAGTCCTCGATGTCGGCAAGGCAGGCGCGCGTGGGTTTGCGGTGGGAAAGCATGAGCCGCAGCTGTCTCATTTTTGTCTAACTCAGTCTTGGTTTGATTTTCAAGCGGCGGGAGGAAGTTCGTCCCGCTAGCGGTCAAAGTGGTGGATGTTCCGCCTGTTTTGAGTGGTTTGCCATGGCTGAGATCCCCAGCGAGCCCCATGCCTTCGTTGTTCTCGATGGCGATCTCAATGCGGAGTGGTCGGAGCGCTTTGCCGCGTCGACAGCGCTGGCTGTGGATACCGAGGCCATGGGCCTGATCCATGGTCGCGACCGGCTTTGTCTCGTTCAGATCTGTGATGACAAAGACCAGGTGGCTTGCATACGGATTGCTCTAGGGCAGTCGGAAGCCCCCCGTCTCAAAGCGTTGATGGAAGCCGCGACGATCGAGAAGGTGTTTCATTTCGCCCGGTTCGATGTCGCGGCCCTGGCCACCGGGCTGGGAATCAGGGTGAATCCAATCTTTTGCACGAAGGTCGGCAGCCGTCTGGCTCGCACCTACACCCCGCGCCACGGTCTGAAGGATTTGGTGATGGAGCTGGTGGGGGTCGAGCTCGATAAGCAGGCGCAAAGCAGCGATTGGGGACGGGTGGATGAACTCACGGATGTTCAATTGGCCTATGCAGCCAACGATGCCCGTTATCTGCTCCCCGCCCGGCGGCAGTTAGAGGTCATGTTGCGCCGCGAAGGACGCTGGGAGCTGGCTCAAAGCTGCTTCCAGTGCATTCCTGTGATGTCGGATCTCGATCGCTTCCGTTTTGTGAACACCTTCGAGCACTGATCTTGGGATGGGGATCAGTCTTCGAGCATGAAGTGCTGATCGATGGGTTGCGCCTCCAGCAACTGGTCCAGTGCTTCTCCAGAGCTGGCTTCGTTCTGGGCCTGCGCCAGCAGATTGGAGGCCACCTGGAGACGGGCTTGAAGGTCTCTTGCACCTGACCGCGCCGCCTCGTGTTCCACCCTTCGACGTGCTGCGGACTGGCTGATGCTCAGGCAGCTTGCCAGTTCCGCGCACAGCCTCAGATAGTTGTGATCCTGAATCGCGGCCATGGCGGAGAGGGAGGGGCAGAACTGCCTCAGTGGTGCAATCAGTATCAACCTCCGGGGGCGAGCGCGCGGATCACGGCGTGAGCGATCGCTTCACTTCCGCCTGAAGAGCCCATGCGCTGCCGCCCCCGTTGCCCGAGCTCCTGGCGTTTCGTGTGGTTCTCAAGCAGGGATCTCAGCTGTTGAGACAAGTCGCTGTCGCTGGCGCAAGCCTGAACAGCACCACCCAGCAGGCGGCTCTGCCTGGAGGCGAAGCCTCGGGTGAACTGCGGCCCAGGACCAGGAAGAGACAGAGCCGGTTTCCCGAGGCCAACGAGCTGCTCTGTGGCTGTGCCTGCAGTGGCGACGCCCACCTCAGCCCAGGAGGCCCAGCGTTCGAACCGACCGCTGCCCAGCAGCAGCAGTAAGGGGCCCCGGACCCAGCACTGGTCTGCTCCCAAGCTGCTGCTGGGGGGAGGGCAGCGCCGAAATCCCAAGTGCTGCAGGGTGTCGGCCAGGTCTGACTCTGTGGGCGCAGATCCAAGGGCTGCCATCACAGCAAGGGGCACCGGGCTCGGAAGGTGGATGAGGCAGGTCAGCAAGCGCCGAAAGTTGCGAAGGGCCTCTGGCATTCGGCTGCCGCAAAGCAGGAGTATCCGCCGGCATCGCTCAAGGGCGATTGGAGGAGCGCTCTCCATGAGCCCGTCCATCATCGGATTGCCTGGTGCCACGGCGTTGACCCGATGACGGCGTAGGCCCCGGGCTGTGAGCCGATCGCGCATGACCACCAGCCGGCATTGGCGCGCTCGCATCAAGCTCCATTCCCATGGATCCCACTCGCTCCCCTTGAGAGCGTGGTAACGGTCGCTGAAGCTCGAGCCTGGTCCGCTGGTCCAGGTGTAATCGCTTTTGGGAGTGCCCACGAATGCGAAGGGCCGGCGGCATGTCCACGCCATCAGCAGCGGGAGTAGATCGCCAACGGCAAGGATTCCCGTTGCTGAACGTCGCTCCTGCCTCAGGCAGGCCCACTGCTTCATGGTGATGATGGGTAGCCCTCCAAGCAGATCAGCAAGGAGACCGCGCAGGCTCTGGTTGCTGAATCCTCCGCTTGGCAGGCGCGCCGAGGGGCCGATGCGCTCCAGCCATCCCTGATCAAGCGAACGCTGAAAGCAGCGACCCTCACCAACGAGAGGCATGACTTTCAAACGCCACTGCGGTGCAAGGCGGTGAAGGGCCTCAAGAATGCGCAGCGCGATCAGATCCTCGCCGTGCCCGTTGCTGATCACCATCAACGTCTGGGATGCCTCGCTGATACGATCCCTTGATGGGGAGGAAAGGCCCCGGACGGCGGCATGGCCAAGTGGTAAGGCAGAGGATTGCAAATCCTTTATCCCCAGTTCGAATCTGGGTGCCGCCTTTGAATGCATCGCGTTGGATAACGGCTCACAGCTTGGCCTGGGCATCGAGCTGCTCTCCTGAGACCACATCGGCTCTGCAGCGAATCTGTTGTGCTTCAAGCTTGCAGCTCCCTTGTTTTGCAGGCCACGCCTTGGGAACTCCTTCGGCGATGCCGTCGGCGTCGTAGGCCGCTTCAGCCACACTGCTCACACTGCCGCTCCAGCTGGCTGCAGACAGCCTGCAACGTCCCAGGTGACAGCTGAGAGGAGAGCCTTGTCCGGTGGTTGTGGCGACAAATGTGAGGCTTCGGCTTGCTCCTCTCACCGCCCCTCGGCCGATGAAACGGATCCCAAGAACCGTGGCTGAGCGCCCATCCATCTGAACAACGCGGCAATCGCCAGACTCACCTTCAGACAAGGTGTAACGGCAGCCTTGGCCAGTGGTTTCGAAGCGGCCAACGAAGGGTTCGGCATGCCCAGGTTGCAGATATGCAAGGCATGCCATCAGTCCCAGGCTGATCCAGCGGCTCCGTTGTCGTGGGGGTGCCATTCCCCGCATCGGGACAGATCTCACAGGTCAGTAGTCGCTGTCGGCCACGCACATTCCCAGGCAGCGGATCCCATTGCTGGCTGTGCGACGGCAGTGATTGCAGAGTACGGGGTCTTGATCACCACCGTCTTTCGCTGCAGACGGTGCTTGCTCTGCGTGCAACTGCGACTTTTTCTCTGCAGGCTGGGACGTCATCGCAAGGGGCAGATCTGTGGCGATCATGGCGTGCAGTGATCCATGGCTGTGTGGTGGGAATCGGTTTCGGAACCTGGGCCTGGGGCAATCAGCTTCTGTGGGGATACAACCCTGACCTTGATGACTCGGTTCTGGAATCCACGTTTCAGCAAGCGGTTGCAGGGGGGTTGTGTCTGGTGGACACCGCTGATTCCTATGGAACCGGATTCCTCAATGGCCGGAGCGAAGAACTCTTGGGTCGTTTTCTCAGTGCGATGCAGCCGGAGCACCGCGCCCAGCTCACCGTGGCCACCAAGCTGGCCCCTTTTCCTTGGCGATTAGGGCGGCGCGGGCTGGTCAACGCATTCCTGGCGAGTCAGCGACGACTGCATGGCTGCATGGATCGGGTCCAGTTGCACTGGAGCACGGCCCGTTACGCCCCTTGGCAAGAGCGTCCTCTTCTCGACGGGCTTGCCGATCTCGTTGAGCAAGGCGCTGTCCGGGAGATCGGTTTGTCCAATGTCGGTCCGCGTCGCTTAACCCTCCTTCATCGCCATCTCAAAGACCGTGGAATCCCGCTGGCCAGCGTCCAGGTTCAGTTTTCTCTGCTGGCCCCTGGGCCGCGGCAACATGGAGGAATCCTTGACATCAGCAGGGATCTCGGGGTTGACGTGCTCGCTTACAGCCCTCTTGCTCTCGGCGTTCTGGCCAGGGGGCCAGGTTGGACTCCCCAGGGGCTGACGCCCTTGCGCACAGGCTTGTTCCGCCGTCTGTTGCCGGCCTCTGAGTCACTGCGACAGACCATGGTGTCAATCGCCGAAGCCCGAGGGGTGAGCCAGGTGCAAGTGGCTTTGAATTGGTGCCGATCCCATGGCACATGTCCGATCCCCGGATTGAGACGGCCTAGCCAGGTCATGGATGCCCAGCAGGCGCTGACGTGGTCGCTGTCAGCCGATGAGAGAACGCAATTGGACCAGAGCAGCGCCGAAGTGATGGTGCGAATGCCCGACAATCCTCTTCAGAGCGCTTGATCGGTGGGTTCAGGATCCGGACTCACTACCACCGGTAGGGATGCGCTGGAGGAAGGCAAGGTGACCACCTTGAGGTCAGGCTTGGGAGGGGCAACCTGGGATTGCTCCGATTGTTCGCAAGCGGAGAGGGCTTCTTGCAGAAGTGAATCAAAAGTGGCTCCCGGTAGGCGGTGCCTGGCGATCTCCAGGAATGTGCGGGGGAGGGACTCTGCGGCGGCGCTGCGGATGGCTGGATTGTCTTTTCGCTGCTGTTGTTCCTCTTCGATGGCCCTGAGGAAGCGATGGGTGACGTCTCGCTTCGTGCAGGCCTTGATCAGGGTGTCCCTGTCTCCCTGGAGGGTCTCGAGCTCAGCGATCCGGCGCTCCAGGCTGATCAGCATTTCGGAAGCCTCCTTGCTGATATTCGCCAGTTGACCGTCCGAAAGAAAGGGCATGTCTGCGACGAACACCTTGCCGTGGTCTTTCAACGCCAGGAAGGTTGGTCGCGGCCCGCCTTGGCGATGGATGGCTTGTCTGTCGTGACTGGTGGGAATGGGGCGACGCGGTGGGGTAGGTCCTGCGGAAGAACGTCGCCGAGTTGTGCGCTGAGGCCTTTCAAAGGGCATGTTTATTAAGACGTATTTGACGTCGCATCGATCGGTTCAAGCCCGATCTGTCTGTGATGACAATAACGAGTGGAGACCGAATTGGTGCTTCACATCACATCCCGATGTGACGTGATCTGGGTGTGTTCTTCAGGCCGGTAGGCCAGCCACCGGCCCATCCTGCGGCTCGCTGGCCGGGATGACCTCGCCGATGACCCAGCTCTCAAAGCCGCTGTTGCTGCAAAGGGTTCGTGCGCCTTCGACATCCGCCTCCGGAAGGATGAGGCAGTATCCGATCCCCAGGTTGAAGGTGTGCCAGAGATCGCGTTCCTGAAGCTCGCCTTGGGTTTGCAGCCAGCTGAACAGCTCTGGGCGCGGCCAACTGTGTGGATCAACGCTGGCCATGAGGCCCTTCGGTAAGCAGCGGGGGAGGTTCTCCGGAATCCCGCCACCTGTGATGTGGGCCATGGCGTGAATCCGAGTGTTCGCCCCTAGGAGAGTCCTGACCAGGGCCCCATAGAGATGAGTGGGTTTCAGCAGGGCTTCAATCACAGGGGTTTGCTCCGGCCCGACGCGAGTATCGGCCCCTGCAGCGCAGCATTCCAGGATTTTGCGCACCAGGCTGAAACCGTTGCTGTGCACGCCGCTGCTGGCAATGCCCAAGATGGAATCACCGGCTTGCACGCGGCGGCCATCGATCAAGTTGTCCTCCTCCACAACGGCGACGCAAAAGCCTGCGAGGTCGTAACGGCCTGGCGGGTAGAAGCCAGGCATCTCCGCCGTTTCTCCCCCCAGTAGGGCACACCCGCTCTGACGGCAGCCGTCGGCAATGCCCTCAACCACTTCGGCCATGGCGTCCGGGCTCAGAGCCCCTGTGGCCATGTAGTCGAGAAAGAACAAGGGTTCGGCGCCGCTGGTGATCACGTCGTTGACACACATGGCAACGAGATCGATGCCCACGTTGTGGTGGCTTTTGTGGTCTTGGGCGAGCTCCAGCTTGGTGCCCACTCCGTCCGTTCCGGATACGAGGAGTGGCTTGCGCAAGCCCTCCGGCAATCGCATCAGGCCACCAAAGCCTCCAAGTCCGCCCACGACCTCAGGGCGATGGGTGGCTTCCACGCTGGTTCGGATCCGGTCCACAAAGGCTCTGCCAGCTTCCACGTCGACACCGGCGGATCGGTAGTCCATCAGTAGATAGTGAACTGATTCGATCCTCCCCCCTCGAGGGGCGCACCGAGGCCGCTGGTGGCTGTGTCGGTGATGGCATCGGCCTGCTGTTGATCAGCTGTGCTTGTGAAATGCATAGCCCTGGCTGATGGTTGCGGTCTGCTGATTGGGCTTCTGAAGCCTGTGACGGCGCGGGATAAGCAGTGCTGCGGCGAAGGATCCCTGCGTGGATTTCCGGAACACGCTGGAGATCATTTGTGGGTGGGTATTTATACGGTTACAGCACGTAAATCGGGTTGTTGGTGTCGCGCGGTCATGGGTTTCAAGAAAACCTCTGCGTCTTGCACACCAGCATTTATTTGAAATGCAGCGCTCTTGGTCACTGACAGCTCTCATCGCGGGCATCGCCGTGTCGGGGGTTGCGCTGTATCCGGTGATCGCCAGTGATTTCGAAGAGTTTGACTTCGTTGACCCACTCGACCTAGTGCTACCTGCAGAGGAAGCCACAGCTGTGGAACCCTCCGCCCCAGCCAGCCTCGAGCTTGAAACCTCTGTTGCTGAGCCTGTCGTGCCTGTGCCGGTCGCTCCTCCTGAGCCGCCCAAGCCGGTGGGGCCGGTTGTTGTCTCCACCCACTCCGGTGAAGCCAGCTGGTATGGGCCTGGCTTCTATGGCAATCGCACAGCCAATGGTGAGGTCTTCCGCCGGGGCACCATGACGGCTGCCCACCGCACCCTTCCTTTTGGAACCAAAGTGCGGGTGACCAATCTTTGGAACGGGCGCCGCGCTGTGGTGCGCATCAACGATCGCGGTCCATTCATCGGGCATCGGGTGATCGACTTGGGTCATGGTGCGGCCCAGGAACTCGGGCTGACGTCAAGCGGTGTGGCCCAGGTGAAGCTTGAGGTGCTGCGCTGAGTTTTCGCATTCTGAGAACGGCGTCAGACTTTCATGCCTGGCGTCAGGCCTGCCGCGGCCCACTGGCGTTTGTTCCCACCATGGGCGGGCTTCACCAAGGCCATGCCCGTTTGATCGCAACGGCGGTGACGTCGTGCGGTGGGAAGGGGTCCGTTCTGGTGAGCACCTTTGTGAATCCATTGCAGTTCGGAGTGGATGAAGACTTCGACTGCTACCCCCGTACTTTCGAGGATGACTGCGCGCTCGCCGAACAAGCGGGGGCTTCAGCTTTGTGGTGCCCGGATGAGAGGCAGGTCTACCCCTATGGAACCAGTGAGGGGTGGCGCCTGCAGGCGCCTGCACGCCTGACAGCCCATCTCTGTGGTCCCTGGCGCTCCGGCCACTTTGATGGTGTGGTCACCGTCGTGATGCGGTTGCTGGGATTGGTGCGTCCCCATCAACTTTGGTTGGGCGAAAAAGACTGGCAGCAACTCACGATCCTGCGGCATCTCGTCAACGACTTCGGCTTGAGGGTGAGGGTGCGGGGATGCCCCACCGTCAGGGAGGGCGATGGGTTGGCGGCGAGTTCCCGCAACCGTTATCTGGGTGATGCGCAGCGAACCGTGGCTTCTGCATTCAGCTCGGCGCTCTGCGCAACTGCTCGTGATGTGTGCGCAGGGAGTGTGGATGAGGCCTCGGCACAGGTCGCTCTGCGTCAGCAACTCAGGGAAGCGGGCCTTGAGGTGGAGTATGTAGAGACCGTGGACCCCGTCACGCTTCAACCCGCCCGGCCCGGTCGTTCGATTCGATTGCTGGCTGCGGCGGTCCGCTGTGGCGAAACCCGCTTGATTGATCACGTTTTCATCATGACCCGTTCGCCCATCGTCGCCATCGACGGCCCTGCCGGCGCTGGCAAAAGCACGGTGACCCGTGCATTCGCAGAACGGATGGGACTTCTCTATCTCGACACCGGAGCCATGTATCGAGCTGTGACCTGGTGGGTGCAGAGCAACGGCGCCGATCCCAGCAGTGCCCCAGCGGTGGAGGCTTTGCTCGAGGGCTTGGAGGTGGATCTGTCACCGTTGAAGGATGGCGTGCAAACCGTTCGGGTGAATGGTCGCGACATCACCGATGCGATTCGCGATCCCGAGGTCACAGGTTCAGTGTCGCTGGTGGCTGCGCATCCCTGCGTCCGTGCCTTACTCACGAAGCAGCAGCAGCGGCTCGGGGAGCGTGGTGGCCTTGTGGCTGAAGGACGCGACATCGGCACCGCCGTCTTCCCCGATGCTGATGTGAAGGTGTTTCTGACCGCGACCCCTGAAGAACGGGCTCGGCGACGGGCCAAGGATCTCGAGGCGCGAGGTCATGCCGTGCCCGACCTCGCTGCGCTGGAAGCGCAGATCGTGGAGCGCGACCGTTTGGACAGCACCCGTGAAGTGGCTCCCCTGGTTCAGGCGGATGATGCCACCGAATTGATCACCGATGGGATGTCGATCGAAGCCGTGATTGATGCGCTCGAGGATTTGTTTCGCTTCCGGGTTGCTAAGGAGATCTGGCCTACGCCGCAGGGCTGAGCTCCTCGAGCAAAGCCTCACAGGCATCCTCGAGAAGATCGAGCACGTGCTCAAAGCCTGCGTCGCCTCCGTAATACGGATCTGGAACCTCGGCTTCTCTGTAGCGGCGGGCGTAGCTGAGCATCGGTTGAATGCGTGCCGTGGCCCTCGCGCCGGCTTCCCGGGCCAGACCGTTCACGGCATGGAGGTTGTCCTGATCCATCGTCAGCACTAGATCGAACGTTTCAAGATCGTTCAGATCGATCTGCCGTGCGCGGCTGGGCAGCTGTATGCCACGGCGATTGGCCGCGGCCTGCATGCGTCGGTCGGCAGGATTTCCCACATGCCAGCTGCCTGTTCCGGCGGAATCCACCACGAACTGATCCTCGAGCCCACGCGTCTTGATGAGGTGGAGAAACACTCCTTCTGCAGCGGGGGATCGGCAGATGTTGCCGAGACAGACGAACAACAGCTTCTGAGTCATTCGAGGTTCAGGCGTTGCAGGGCCAGCACGGCCCGATGGCGCACCACCCTGGCATCTTCAGCATCGGAAGCCAGGTTTTGCAACATGGCGACGGCCTGATCGGCGATGGAGGGATCAACAGTTGTCGTGCGTAAACGCTGTTCAAGCCCGAACGCTGCGGCGTAACGCACGACCCATTCGTCGTCATGTCCTGCTTTCAAAAGCCCTTGCATGCAGCGTTGCAATTGCTGGTCTTTGAGACTGGGATCAATCTCTAAATCCGCCAGGCCGCGGGTCGCTGAGCGCCGCACGCTCGGTGCGATATCAGCGTTGAGGGCATGTTCGAGAAGATCGAGTCCCCGTGGATCGCGAAGGGCGGAAAGGACTTTCACCACCCAGGCCCGTGCACCGTAATTTCGGGCATCCAGGCTCACCAGCAAAGTCGGCACGATGTCCCGACCCAGCTGGATCAGTCCTTGGGTTGCCACCCCAGCCACGGCTGGATTGTTGAAGCCCAGCACCTTCACAAGTGTCCCGGCTGCCTCGGGATCACCCAGGGCACACAATGCGCGCGTTGCCTCCACCAAGTCGGGGGTGCTGGTCGCGCGATCCAAGGCACGGATCGCATCCTTCAGGGCAGAGGAGGTCATCAGAGCAGAGCATCCATCACATCGAGAACCTGCTGGTTTCCGCTGTTCTCTGCGATCCCTCTTAGGGCAACCAATTTGAGGCTGGGCTCCACGGCGGCAGCCTGAATCATCGGCACGGCCGCCGTCCATCCGGCAGCACCAAGATCCAGGAGAGCTCCGCGCCGCACTAGGGCCTCGGGATGCAGCAACAGCTGCGTCAGTTGCTCTCCCCAGCAGGAATCACCTGTGAGTTGCAGCAACGCCCGGCAGGCTGCTGAACAAATCAATGGACGGTGATGCCGCGTGAAGGGTTTGATCGTCGCCAGGGTTGCTGCGTCATTGATGCCGATGTCCCCGAGAGCTTCTAACAGTGCTTCGCAGGGTTCTTGCAGCAAGGGAGTCGAGGGCTGCTCGCGTCCGGCCCCGTCAAGTCCACTGGCTAACAGGGAACGGATCGCCTCAGCCGCCGCGTGGCTGCCCATGGTGCCAAGGCTGCGCGCTGCCTCCTCCCGCACGCTGTAGTCGTTGGAGTGCAAGCGATCCAGCAAGGCACCATCCGTGCGTTCGTCCTTCAGCAGGCCCATGGCACGGATGGCGTTCAGGGCAACACCTCTGCGATCGGGGTCGACGGGGGAGTCGTCGAGAGCTCCCAGGGTTGCCAGCAGTAGCGGAATGGCATCGGGATGCTGGCTGCGCATTTTCCCAAGCCACCAGGCGGCGTAGTACTGCGCCGATGGGTCCTCCGTTTGACGGAGATTTTCGATCACCTGCGATTCAGTGAGTGGTTCCATCACATCCAGGCTGATGCAAGGTCCGCTGACCAGCTTTGGGTTCTCTGGAACCGAAAGGGTCCTGCGACGGAGCCCCAGCAGCGCTCATTTGTGATTGGGTCATGGCCGCGATCGAGGGTCTGAAGCGACTCTCCCTGCAGGTGGAAGCTGCTCACCAGCACCGTGTCTTTTCCATTGCGTCTCACGATGCATTGGCACCCAGGCTCCATGGCGCCGTGGTATCCGTCCTCCTGCTCCAGCACCTGGTAGTGGCATTGCTCCAGGTTGATGAGATCCGTGGCCTGGATGGAATGGCGCAGCTCGGGATTGAATGTTGCACCCGCAAAGCGTGATGGTTCCCGGAAGGTGTGGTTCCACAATTTGATGGCACCGGAAGGCTGTTCCTCGGCGCGAATCATTCTCAGGCGGTAGGGAGTGTTGGGATCCACCGCATAGGTCTGCTCTAGGAGGATGGATCCGGGGGTGAGTTGGGGAAGAGGCCGATACCTCAAAAAAATATGGGCGTAGAGGGGCGGGTTGTCGAAGGCTTGCTGTTGGTTGCTGTACTCGCCGCAGAGCAGGCTGAGAAAGCGCCGAATAGTTGGATTGATCACAGCGCTCTGATCGGGCCTGGAAGAGAACAATAAAAAAGCCCCCTTGGCGGGGGCTGATGAAGCAACGGAGCTCGATCAGATCAGATCAGAGCGTTGATGGCGTAATCGATGTAGCTGTTGGCTTCAGTTGCGGCATCGCCACTGAGGCCATGGTTGGACTTGATGTACTTCAGCGCTTCCACATACCAGGAAGGGGAGAGCTCGAAAGTGCGGTTGATTTCGTCCAGACCGGCGATCAGATAGTCATCCATGGGGCCGGTGCCACCTGCAACGAGGCAGTAGGTGATCATGCGCAGGTAGTAGCCCACGTCACGAGAGCACTTGGCCTTGCCCTCTGGAGTGGTGGAGTAATTCGACCCCTCCATCTGGGTGGTGTAGGGGAATTTGTTGTACACGGCTTGGGCGGCGCCGTTCACCAGGGCATCAGCTTTGGCACTGAGAGCCTTGGCAGCTTCCAGGCTGGCAGCAGCGCGGTTGAAGCGACCGGAAGCGGCTTGAACTTCTGTGCTGCTCAGAAAGCGGCCCTGGGAATCAGCTGCTGAAACAGCTTCGGTGAGAGGAGTTTTCATGGATCGTCAGAAGTAATGCTTGGGACAGGAGCTCAGAACCTTGATCAGGCAACTGCAGCAGCTGCACGGTCGAAATACGTGCCGATTTCGCTACTCAGAGAGGCGCAGTCACCAGCTGAAATACCAGCCCGGTCATTCACGATCGCCAGAGCGGATTCCTTCATCAGATTCACCCCTGCAGCAACGGATGCGCCAGGAGTACCGAGTGCCAGGTAGGTCTCACGCAGGCCGTTCAGGCAGCGATCTTCCAGAACTGAGGCATCGCCGGCAAAGCTTGCGTAGGTGACGTAACGGAGGATGATCTCCATGTCTCGCAGGCATGCAGCCATGCGGCGGGAGGTGTAGGCATTGCCGCCAGGAGCGATCAATGACGGCTGCTGTGCGAACAGCTGCCGGGCGGCCGAAGCAACGATGGTGGACGCGTTGCTGGAGATGCGGTTGACAGCGTCAAGACGCTTGTTGCTGTCAGAAACCATCGCTGCCAGAGCGTCGATCTCACTAGCACTGATGAATTGGCCCCTGGCATCGGCCTGGGCGACAACCTTGGTGAAGGCGTCGAACATGGGTTAACTCCGTGGAACTTTGGCCGAAGACTAGGAAGCCCTCAGGCGTATATGGGGACGGCTGGGGAGCTGTGCCCATCCCGTCGACAGGGATTCTGACCAAATGATCAGGCCCCTCCCGAAAGCTGTTCATAATGCTTAACTCCCTTGCTACGACAAGGAAGTTGAGGCGGCTTTCTCGAGGTCGAACAGCACGTCGTGAATGTAGGACTCGGTCCATTCGCTTCCGTAGAAGCGTGTCAACATGCCGCGGGCCGGATCCTTCTCGGCGCGATACGCGGTGTAGCGCTTTTGGCCCGCAAGGAGACTTGCTGCGCGATCGTCATTCACGGGTTGCGCTTCAGCTACGAGTTTGAGGTAGAGCTGCAGATAGTCGATGAAGGCCGGCCGAATGACGCGTTCGATCAACGCATCGCCCTCCTCCCCAAGCGGGATGCGGGTCCAGAGAAAGGCTGGGGAAAAATACGGTTGAGCTTCCTCTGGGATAGGACCGCCATCAGGGAGTTCGGCTTGCCAGCGCTCAAACACCGGCATCAGGCGTTCCCAGACAGGGCCTGTGTGTTCGGGATCAGCTTTGTCAACGGGTTGCAGATCCAGGGCAAGAAGATGCCCGTTGGGAAGCGTCACCAGATCGGCACCGAAGAACGGCAGGTCGAACCGGCAGCTGGGGTTAATCACGAAGTTGAGCACGGACGCAGCTGTGCCGGCCTCGACGCAGGCACAGCGAACCTGGCGCAGTTTGTCGGTGGCACAAGCCCAGGTTGCCGTTGTGACTGGGACGGGCTTTGACTTTGATCCCGTGGACCCTTCTCGCTGCAGGAACGTTTCATCGATGGGATAAGGACTCAATCTGAACGTTTCGAGTGCAGAAATGGCTTTGTCGAGAAACGGCTGCCAACGCCAGCCCTTGATCTGAACAGGATCGAGGCTTGATGTGCGAACAAGGCTGCTCATGTGGACTGACTCGCAGGAAAAAGGAATTCATGAAGGAATCGATCGGACCAGTCCTTTCCGAAATGACTCGTGAAGAGTCCGTGGGCTGGATCGCGTTCAGCGCTGTAAACGTCGTAGGCCTCCTGTAGACGTTCAACATCATTGATGGACAACGTTGAGGCGGAGGTTCCAGCGGCTTCCACGTCCAAGGCCTGGTCGTGCATTGCCCAATAGGCCGTGAGAAATGCATCGAAGGCTGCGGGGAGTGACTCCTCCGCTTCCTGAGCCCCCCCTCGGCAAAACAGCAACCAGGGGGAAAAGTATTGATTGGGATCGAAGGATCGCATCGTTTCCTCGCCGTTCAGCTCGGGGAATCGTTCGTGAAGGGCCTTGAGGCCCTGGAAATGGCGATCCAAATAATCCTGGTCTTGGATCAGAGGTTGGAAATCCAGAACGGCTACCAGTTTCTGACGTGCTCCAAACCAGAGCAGATCCACACCCATGAGTGGATGGTCGAGGGAATGATCCGGATAAGCCACTGAATTAAGAACCTGCAAGCTCTCGCCTGCATCAAGCCGGGTCACGCGCCAGCGCCGGAAGCCAGGAACGCTCCAGAGCCAGCTGTCGATGCTGCCGCCGCTCTTGCTGGAATGGCAATGTTCGAGGCCTTCTGGTACAGCGGCTGGTTGACCCCCTCGCTGATGAATCCCCTGATGAAGCTTGTTGAGGAAAGAGTCGAACATCAGTGTGTGGGCTCCATGGCTGTCGAATCTGCAAAGAGGCGTGCCTTCTGGGCTAAGGCTTTGATGTCGTCGTCACTTGGACAGCGCAGCTCCGTGCAGTAGGTCGTCATGGACACACCGTTGAGGCATTGCACTGAGCTCACGCGCATCCGCACCTGGTCGGTCACAAACCAGCAGCGTTCTGTGCCCACGTTGGTGTCGTAGCGGGTAGTGATGGTCAGCACACCGTCGTCCGCAAAGGAATAGGTACTGATGACGGCTTTCTTTTCCACGTACCCCACATCCCTGAGCAGGAATCCACGGCGGGGGTCGTTGTCTGCGGGAACATCCACGATCACCGCGGCGTAGTCGTCATTGCGGCTTCCTTGCTTGAGGTTGCTTTCCCACCAGAAACGTCCCCCTCCATTGGAGCGGCTCGCCTCAACCTGCAGGGCACCACAAACCTTTTGTACGACTGGATCTGAAGCGTCGAAGGGCTCGATCACGAGATTCGAGTCGGCTGCTTCGTCGTCTTGGTGGTCGAGGTGGTGAATGGCACGGCGGTTCAGCCAGGTGCCACGACTGGCTGCCAGGAATTGCGCCATCGACATCGGTGGCTCGAACATACGCATGGTTCAAGCGCTGGCCATGATGTCCCGCTGCTTGAGCAGTTGCTCAAGCACCTCTTCAAGCCTCTGAAGTTCAGCGTGTTCGGCCACGGTGGCATCGATCCGCTTTTGAGGGAGCTTCAGCTTTTTGCCCATGGAGATCACGTCTTCGCGCAGGCGGTTGCGATAGGCCTCGAGCTCTTCGATTGAATCGAGAAGCTCTTGAAGCGTTGGATCGGGCATGGGATTTCAACGGTGGATCGAGCGTAAGCCGCATGGGCGGGTGAACGTCTCAAGCCTTCAAAACATTGACTAATTAATAGGAGTGACAGGGAATAGCTAAACCTCCGGCGTGATCGCTTCGGAGGCCTGCTCGAAACCTGCTGCTGAGTCGTCTGGTTTGTGCATCGATTCTCAATGTTTGGTTGCCAAGTGACGAACCATTGCGTGACCTCATCTGGACCACGGTTGACCCCGGTGATGCGGTTACGTTCGGTTTGCGCTTCATGGTCCGGCTCGATTCGCCAGCAGCCATGCCCTTCATCAGGACATGACCTGACGTTTCCACCAGTCATCCCGAAGCATTCCCTCTAACTGTCTGGCTCCCAAATGCTCGACGCATTCTCCCGTTCCGTCGTCAGCGCCGACGCCAAAACCGCTGCTGTGGGTGCTGGCGATATTGCCGCTCTCCGTCAGTACGTTGCCGAAGGCAACAAGCGTCTGGACGCTGTTAACGCCATCACGTCCAATGCCTCCTGCATCGTTTCTGATGCTGTGACAGGCATGATTTGTGAGAACACTGGCCTGATCCAGGCTGGCGGTAACTGCTACCCCAACCGCCGCATGGCTGCTTGCCTGCGCGACGGTGAAATCATTCTCCGCTACATCTCCTATGCCTTGTTGGCTGGCGACGCCTCCGTGCTGGATGACCGCTGCCTGAACGGCCTCAAGGAGACCTACATCGCTCTGGGCGTCCCCGCTCAGTCCGCAGCCCGCGCCGTCGCCATCATGAAGGCTTCCGCAACGGCTCACATCGGTGAGACCAACACCCAGGCCAACGGTGGCGCCAAGTTCCGCAAGATGGAAACCACTCAGGGCGATTGCTCCGCTCTGGTTGCTGAGGCTGCCTCCTACTTCGATCGCGTGATCAGCGCCATCGCCTGAGTCATCCGGGTTTTCCCTTTTCCTCAACACAAACTTCCATCTAAAGGATCTCCACGATGAAATCCGTCGTCACCACCGTTGTGACCGCTGCTGATGCAGCCGGTCGCTTCCCTTCCCAGAACGACCTCGAGGCCGTTCAGGGCAATATTCAACGTGCTGCCGCCCGTCTGGAAGCTGCTGAAAAGCTGGCTGCTGGCCTGGACGCAGTCACCAAGGAAGCTGGCGATGCTTGCTTCAACAAGTACCCCTACCTCAAGCAGCCCGGCGAAGCTGGTGAGAATCAGACCAAGGTGGACAAGTGCTACCGCGATCTGGGCCACTACCTGCGTCTGATCAACTACTGCCTGGTTGTTGGCGGCACCGGCCCTCTGGACGAGTGGGGCATCGCTGGCGCCCGTGAGGTCTACCGCACTCTGGGTCTGCCCACCGGTCCTTACGTCGAAGCTCTGACTTACACCCGCGATCGCGCTTGTGCTCCTCGTGATATGAGCCCCCAGGCTCTGAACGAGTTCAAGTCTTACCTCGACTACGTGATCAACGCTCTTTCCTGAGCCGTCGATTCAGATCGTTCCATCGATCAAGGGAGGCCAACAGGCCTCCCTTTTTTAATGGTTACGAGAACATCATGCAGAGGAGAGTGTGACGCGTTCTTTTTTTCTGTGGTGTCGACGCTTGCTAGCGATGGTGCTTTTCAGAGATCTTCCGCAAAAAAAACAGTTGCCACACGACTGCAATCATGCCTACAAGAAAATTTAGGTTTGCTGTTTTAAGTAGAGCTAAGAAGTTTGAGGTCAGTTGAAAAAGAGCAATAAATTGGCTTTCAGACGCATTCCCCTCATGCCTGCAATTAAGTTCAAGAGAGACTTCACTCATCAGGATCGAGTTTCTTTCTCATTTTCTAATTCAAGGGATGCTGCAAAAGGATCTGCAGAAAAGGGCGGTCAAGTCGCCTCAAGCCCTGCCGAATTTAAAGAGAATCAATGTGGTTCGATGGGAATTGGATCCGGCCCTCGAATTCATGAAGTCTGCCCGTTCTCAGCGGTGAACCATTCCTACGCAGCGACCGGTGAAGGTGCGCTGAGCCAAGCGATTTCGGCTGCTTACAAGCAGGTTTTCGGTAATATCGGTATCACAGATAGTCAAAGGCTTGTGTCGCTGGAGGCGTTTCTCCGCGATGGGCGAATCACGACGCGTGATTTTATGGCTGGCCTTGTGAAGTCTGAGCTGTATAAGCAGACATTCTTTTTTGCGGTCTCTCCGATGCGAGGTGTCGAGTTGACTGTTAAGCATCTTCTTGGGCGTCCGCCGGTGAGCCAATCAGAGGTCGGCGCCGCGATCAAAATGATTGCTGATGAAGGATTTGATGCGTTTGTCGATCACCTGGTCCGATCGGAGGAGTATCTGGAAACATTCGGTACAGATACCGTCCCCTACTTGCGTGCGTTTAAGTCAGAAGCTCGAGCGTATTGCTCGACCTTCGTCAGCATGGCTGAGCTTGCGCCTGCCAATGCCAGTGCAGAGAACGTGATGTATTCGGGGCCTCTACTGGTGAGGCGTCTTGTCAAGACAGGGCTGTCTGTGAACGCGATCAATCCGAGAGCTTTTGACACCAGTGTGGAATTCTCATACACAAATGCTGTTGGTAATACCCGCAATCCTGCGTTCCGGCGCATTTACGGGGGCAAGTTTGCATACTGAACGCTCAGCTTCAAATTGAAACCTCCAGTCAAAAGGGGACATCTGTCTTCTCCTTTTGACTGGATTTTTTCGAAAAAATAGATTGAGTCTGCAGGCCTTGAGCCCTCCCTGGGCGAGCTCTGCCTCTCCAGTCGTTGTGTTAATGATTTCAAAAGATTGATCTTCTTATCATCCGCTTCGCGGTGACCTCCGTTGTGGAGGAGAGTCGTTGTCTGTTTGCTGTTTTTGGGATGACGTCGCATCCACAGGTTGACCGTCCGGACCTTGATGCGTTGTTCGCAGACCTTGCCCATCCCAATCCCAATATCCAGAGGGAGGCCTACCTGGCGATGGTGGACTACTGGCCAGAGCAGTCAATGCCTCGCCTGCTCGCGCTGCTGGGGCAGTCGGATGTCTCGGTGTATCGAGCAGCAGTCAAAGGTCTTGGTGCTTTTGGGGCCAAGGCTCTCCAGCCTTTGGCTGACTTATTCACATCCAGCCCTGATGGAACTGTGAGGGCATGCTGCGTCAAGGCCTACGCCCAAATCGCTTCCAATTTTCCTGAAGAGGAGTTTTCCCCTGAGGCGATGACGGTGCTGGAAACAGCGTTGTCGGATGAATCCCCGGTTGTGTCTCAATCGGCAGTGATGGCTTTGGGGCAGGTTGGGATTCAAGCTCTGCCTCTGTTGATCCGAATCTGTAAAGGAGACAACATCGCTCATGTTCAGTCTGCTGCGATGGCTCTCGCCGAAATTGCAGACCCTCAGGCCGAAGCTTGTTTGCGAGAGGTGCTCGATGACCCCTCGACTGATCCGTTGGCACGGCAGATGGTGGAAGCGTCTCTAGGGCGTCTCGAGAGCCGCCGATAAAAAAAGCGGGAGACCAGCCCCTCAGCTGTTCTCCCGCGGTGGCGCATGTAGTGCTCGACGCGAACACCACCTTATGACGATACGTTAACGAATTGACGCAACGAAGTTTAGGAGCGCTTATGGAGCTGATTAATGGCGAGTTGCAGGATTGGTTTGATCGTGTCATCCGATTCGATCGTCATGCGTTCAGACAGAGCTTTGATCGCGACGGGATCCTCGAGTTTCATCAGTGAAAGGGCTGCGTTTTTGCGAACGAGTGCAGATTCATCGTTCAAGTTGGGCTGCAGCAGAGGGAGAGCCCACTGGCTGTCATTGAGTTTGCCCAGTAACGTCGTCGCCTCAGCGCGGACGTCCTCGTCGTCGTCCTGCAGTGCATTGGTCAGGAGTTCTCGAGCATCGTCGTCTCCGGAATTTTGAATTTGATCACCGAGAGCCGCGATAGCCGCGGTGCGTATCCGTGCTTCAGGCGAACGTGCTGCCTCCCGAAGTGCTTCAGGGGCTCGGGCTCCTACGAAGGCCAGCCCCCAGCTGGCAAGTCCTGTCTGCATTGGTGTGTTGTTGGAATCCACGAGAATCTTGAGGAGTCCTTCAACGGCTTCTGATCCAATAACAGCCATGGCACCAACAGCCGATCCCTGAACCACGGGATCGTCGTCATTGAGCAGTGCTTTGAGCAGGTGGGGTAGCGCCTGCTTGTCTGCTATCAATGTGAGGGTCTTGGCTGCAGCGCGCCGTACGGTCACGTTCTCGTGATCGCACATGGCCTGACACAACGCAGGAACCGCTGCGCTACCAACCGAGCCAAGGCTTTCAGCAAAGGTGAGACGGAGCAGTCCTCGCTTGTCTCCGAGTCCTGCCACCATCCGCTCGATCGCCTGGGTATCGCCCGCCAAACGTTGGCCTTGCCGCAGCTGCTGCTTGAGCTCCTCGGCAAGGTGCTCAGCTTCGTCTTCGCTCAGCGTGACGGGTTCAGCACTGGTCAGCGATGAGGGTGCGTTGGTCAAGATTGAGCTGAAGCGGTGATTCAGTATCCGATGCTGTGGTCGCTAAGGTCACTCCAATGTTCTGAATCGTTGTGACCACCTTCGTTCTTTCCCACAATCTGCAGGTCAACGATTCAGCTGTGCCGGCCCTGGCCTTTGATGTTTTGACGGCTGGTTTGCAAACGCATTGCCCCTCGGTCACTGCGGCTGAAGCGCTTAGTCATCCGCACTGGAAAGTGAAACTTGAATCGACGGCTTCACCCGACGCTCTCGCGCGTGAGCTCGTTCAGGGGTGGCGTCGGGTGCGTGAAGGCCTGGGTCATGGCCATGCCCATGCCGTGATGGCCCTTGGCGGTCGCAAAGACTCCGAAGGCAACCCTGGTGCGCCCCTGCAACAAGGTGGTTGGGGCGTTGATGTGGTGGAAACAGCAGATGCTCAGGGTTTTCTGGCTGCAATCAATTGGACCGGCCTGACGGCCGGTCGCCCTGCGGATGGGGTCTTTGAAGTGATTGACCCCGCCTCCTGAGCTCAACCGCGACGGCGTCTGGAATTCCGGCGTCCTGCTTTCTTGGGCGTCGACTCTGATGGAACGGTTTTGGCAGCCCCTGACCCGGTCACGGGGTCTGGGTTTGTTGCTTGTGTCTGTGCACCAACGCACAAGCCCATTCCTTGAATGCGCATTCCACGGCTGTGCATGGACTGAACACTGCGGTTCAGATACTGAAAAGGAATTTTCCACGACCGTGCTGTTGATGGACGCGAGCCCGGCTCAATACTTGTTTGCACGGTCATGAAATGTTCAAGTGTTGGACCCATCGCTTCCCTTCAATCGATTCCTTGAAACATTGACGCAGATCTCCTGCTGCAGCGAATTTTCTCAATCTTCCTTATCAGCGCGTCCTATGGCTTCGCAGGGGCAAGAGGTCCGGCAGAATTAATGGCTTCAAAGACCGCTCAGATGGCCGGAGCACTCGACAATATCCACCCCGGTTTGTCGCAACAGGAAGCGATCCGCTTGTTGATGGCTCCTCTGGCAAGCCTGGATTCTCAAAGCGATCCCTATATGGCGGCCGCACATCTCATCAATTTTCCTGGGAAGGCAACGGAACAAGCGCTGCTGCGGTTGGTCGGTGATTCCGAGCAGGCGCAGCCCCGCCGAATAGCACGGCGCAAGGCTGTTGAGGTTTTGGCCCGGCTGGGTTGCTGTGAAGCCATTCCTGCTATCGGGCGTTGTTTGCAAAGTGATGATCCGTACCTGGTTGAAAACGCTGCCTTTGCCCTCAAGGAGTTGGGCTGTCAAGACACAGAGATCCATGCGACGTTGATCTCCTTGCTGGAACAACCGTCTCAAAATCAGCGTGTGTTGATTCAGAGCCTGGCTGCTCTTGGAGTGGCTCAAGCTCTCCCCTCGATTCAGAAACTTCAGGAGGCTGACTCTCCAGGCGTGCGTGGTGCGGCCATTAGTGCCATGGCTCAGCTTGGAGGGAGCCGGGAGCCATTGCGGCAGCTAGAGGATTCCATGTTGTTGCCGAACCAGATGGATCGGCAATCAGCTATCCAGGATGCCATTGATGCACAAGCGGTGGAATTGCTTCCGCAGATTCTTCAAGCCCCAGTGTCGCCGGTCTTTCGGATGCGTGCAGTCAAGGCTCTCTGGCCGCAGGATGTTGTTCAACTGGCCTCGTTAAATCTGCTTTCTGTTCTCGATGCGCTTGCACTCGATCATCCTGAGTCTCTGCAGTTGGTGCATGCTTACGATCAAGCACCCACCGATGAGTTTTTAATTCAGGAGTTTTTCGGCACTGATTTCAGTCGCTGTTATCTTGCTTTGCAAACTCTCCGTGGTCGATCTGCAGCAGATCTCTGGCCTCTTTTGCACCGGCGTTGGCTTGATGAAGCGCATAATGATTACGGCGCTCATTATTTTTTCATTCGCCTATTTGCTTTGCTTGGTGATGCCTGGCCGCAAGATTCACGAGCGATAATAAAGGCCATCCTTGATGAGGCAATCAAAACTCCAAGGCCGCAATTCATGAAATCCAAACCTGCTGCAGTGCTGGCACTGTCACGCCTTGGGTGCACGCTTTCAGAAGCAAACTGCGAACCTCTTTTGGATCCATTGCTGACTCCATTCTGGGAATGTCGCTATGCAGCCGTGATGGTGGCACCCAAACCATGTCTGCAGCGTTCGCTCCGTGACCCATCCTCTTTTGTGGCTGCTCGTGCTGCAGAAGCTCTGAAAGCTGTGTGATCTGAAGAGGGGGCAATGTGTTCGATTGATGCCAAAAAAAAGGGCGGTGAAACCGCCCTTGCTTTGATGAATCGGATCGATTCGCTCGGCTGAAAATCAGGCGAGGGAGTTGATCACGTAATCCAGAGCAGCGTTGTACTCGGTGAGAGCCTGGGGGCTCAGGTCGCGGGGGGCGCAACCGTCGTTACGCATCTGGGTGAAACCAGCAACGTAAGTGCCGGGGTCGATGCTGAGAGCTTTGTAGACCTCGCGCTGACCGTTGATGGCCAGTTCGTCCAGAGGGCCGGTGCCGCCAACGACCAAGGAGTAGTTGATCAGACGCAGGTAGTGCACGAAGTCGCGCTTGCACTTTTCCTTACCTTCAGTTGCGCACTGGCGGGGCTGACGGCCGGTGGCACCGTTGGGGTACTGGGTGTAAACAGCGTCGACAGCGCGCTGGGCGATGGCGTCGTAGTTCTGGGCGATCTTTTCAGCAGCCTCGAGACGGGCAGCTGCACGTTGGAGGGAACCCTGCACAGACTCCAGGTCGGAGCTGGTGGGGAAACGGGAACCGCTGTCAGCGGAGCCGATGACGGTGGTGAGAACGGACTTCATTGATTCAGGAGAAGGGTTTGCTTGAAATCGTCAGGCGGTTCAGCTGATGGCGCTGATCACCATGTCGAAGTAGGAAGCAGCCTCAGCGGAGAGTGCGTTGCAATCGCCCTCAGTCACGGGCATTTTGCGCTTCTCGCCAGTGGTGTTGTTGGTGTTGGTGATGTGGGCGCAGGCAGATGCCTTCATGATGGCCACAGCACGAGCGGCGGAGCCGGAGGGCACACCCAGAGCTGCATAGGTCTCGCGCAGACCGTTCAGGCAGCGGTCCTGAAGCACGGAAGCGTCGCCGGCCAGCAGGGCGTAGGAGACGTAGCGCATGATGATTTCAGCATCACGCAGGCACGCGGCCATCTTGCGGTTGGTGTACACACCACCGTTGGGGGCGGTCAGGCCGGTGTTTTCGCAGCAGATACCTGCCACGGAGTCGGACACCACGCAGGAAGCGTTGGCGGTAATGGCATTCACAGCGTCCAGACGCTTATTACCTTCGGCGATAAAAGCCTTGAGGTCATTCAGCTGAGCGCCACCGATAAAGCTGCCGCTGGAATCAGCGGATACAGCTTGCCTAGAGAATGCGTCGAGCATAATCAACTGCTTAGGAGAGGGGAGAGATGCGATGCATCACTCGGCGACCGTAAGCCGATGGGAAAGCAAGATGTGCGAATGCTTCAGGCTTCTCAATACAAATTAGTACTGCAAAAAAGAAAGAAAAGGGAAAATGCGTATTTGTACTGAGTTAGCTGAGCTTTTTCAGGGCTTGCCCGCAGCTCCACCTCAGGGGTTTCCATCGATTTGAATGGCTGAGCTCCTGCAATGTTGGTCGCTGGTCCTTGAGCTCGAGACGCACGCAGCTCCAGGCTGCAGCAACGCGAGACTTGGCGTACTGCGGTGCTGTTTCTTCTAAGGCTTGGCGAACCAGGTCGCCCCGTTCACGAAGTTGCAGGAGGCCGGTGCAGCTCGCCAGGAGGTAGTGCACTCCATAGTCACTGCCGAGGTCTGAGTGCAACGTTTCCATCAGATTGAGCTGATGGTCCTTCTGAAGGCTCATCAGCGCCTTGGCTGCTGCGTACTGCTGGGCCTCATCGCGATGTTGCAGGCCATTCCGGATTGCTTTTTCAGTTGCACAGGTGGATGACACGACGTCCAGGTCAAGTTGGCGTGGGTCGTCCTGGAGAAGCTGTTCGAGGAGCTCTGTTGCCTCTGGGTTGATTGAGCCATCCTCTGTTTCGGCCATCTGAAAGGCGCTTTTGGCTCGTAACGGCATCGAGACTGGACAACGGGTCAGTGGCTCCAAGGCTTCAAGACGACCGGCATCACCTAAATCGATCACAGCAGCGCGGCGGCGTCCTGGGTTGTTGTCTTGCAGTTGCTCGATAAGCGGGGCGAGACCGTCGCGCTGTCCGCCCACGCGTACGGCGTGTGCATGAGCCGCACCTGCCACCAGCGGGTTGCCGTCCTGACGACAACGATCAATGGCTCGATCGCGATCGGCCATGCCAAGCCGAGTGAAAGCCTGAACCACGGCGCGCCTCTGATTGTCTGGTCCCTGCAGTGCGCCAATCAGTCTGGCCTGGTCACGTTCACCAAGAGGGGTGCCGATCCGTGCGATCGCGTCTGCGGCATTGACCACCGTGGGTTCATCGTCTGCACTCAAGGCCTGTAGAAGCACTGGGAGTGCTTTGGGATTTTTACGCCTCCCTAGGGCATCCAATGCTTTCCTGCGGGTGATGCGCTCGTAGAGGTTGTCCGACGGATTCGCGCCAGCTTTGAGCAGAAGGTCTAAGGATTCAGAGGATGTGCAAGCTCCAAGGCGTGTCGCGGCAAGGTACTTCAGCCCAGGGTTGTCAAGTTCGCCTGGATCCTTGAGCAGGGTTGACATCGCTGATTCTTCACTCATTCCGGAGAACAGAGTGTCGAAACGTTCACTCATTGATGGTTAGGGAGTAGGAGGGTGACACGAGACCATTGATCGCGCTTAAGATCACGCGTTATTTGGAGGATAAGCTAGGTGGATGCGAGCAGAATGGCTGCGGAGGAAATCCGCCAATTTCTTGATGCATATCAAGAAGATTCAGCTTTGAATGCACTGTCCACGCTTGAGGACCTCAATTGTTTGCTCAAGGGTTGCGACAGCTCTTTGAGCGGTGCCTTGATCCCGTTGGAGCAAGCGCAACGGCCACCCAAAATTCTTGTTGATTCCGGCCAAACCAAAACTGGGATTCCGTGGCGCACCTTGCAATGCCCTGGGGGGCCGCTTGTTCTTCAGATGATTTGTGAGAAAGTCAATATTGCTCTTTGGGTTCAGGAGTGCTGATCATGGCGGGTCCAGGACTGGAACGTTTCGTTCAAGCCATTGTTGATGATCATGGCCTGGCGACTGGCATTAAAACCCTCGGCACTCACTACGACATCGTTGCTTTTGCCAATCTTCGCGGATACCCCGTCAATTTGTCTGAATGGGGGCGTTATGTGGCGATGGACACGTTGCAGGCTTCCGATCAGGAGATCACGTTGATGCAACAAGCGGATCCAGCCCATTGGAGTTGGGCTTTTCGACAATTATCACGCTGGCGTTCGTTGTTGATGGATGGAGCTGGGCAAGAAGGTCTTCTAGGCCCAGCCGAACTGAGTGCTTCATCTCCACCGCCCATTGTTGAAGCAACATCGACACTGAATCCAGTGCCTGCGACCGATGAGCAAAAAGATGCGGCTCTCCAGGCATTCATTGCCCTGGTTCGATCTCGGCCAGATCTCAAAGATCAGGTCAAGGCAGCGCGCAATCAAGATGATGTGATTTCTTTGGCCGCGCAACAAGGATTTTCCATTGACTCACTCACTCTTTTGCGGAGTTGGAGTCAAGTCTCTGATTTCAGTAAACCAACCTGGTTTGGTTGGTTTGACGATTAAGTCCTTAACTGATTTCTGCATAACGCGTGCGTGTTGTGCCTCGTTTTGCCCAATAGGTCACTAAGCTTTCGCCACCCGGTCGAGGCACAGCTGCTGTTGCTCGAAGAATTTTGAAGGTGCGTCGTGGCCCCATTGGCCAGTTTCCAGCAGCTGAAACCTTGCGAACAGTCCCACCGAGCTGCTCAATGCAAAATTCAAATTTGTCTAGATGGGTCTGATCAACAGTTTCAAAAATAAAATCTGTTCCTTCACAAATCAGGTGCTGGGAGCGAATCCAGGCTTTGAGTTGTTTTTCTGAATCAGCGAAAGCCATCGATAGTGTTTAAACACGCCCAGTGATTACCAACGCAGCCAGTGCTCATCAAGATGATCACCGAGATAGGCAACGCGTTCGAACCGAAGGGGGCCATGCTCTGACCCCCATCTCTGTTCATCGGTTTCCGGATCAAACCCCCGATCGCGACTGATCCAGTCTGTGGCATTCATCTCCACTTCGCTCACCAGATAGGTGAGATGTCCGTCCCTAGGGACAAGACAATTTTTCCCGGGCTCCACTCCCCCTCGATAATGACCTGCATCGATTTCCCGGAAGTGCATGCCACAACCGCACCGTGGTTTGAGCGAATCAGTGTTGAGGCTGTTCAACAGCTCAGGTCTCTGACCAGCGCCTGCCAGGCGGATCGGGTCGCCGAACCCGAAATTTTCCACAATGAAGTGATCACCCTCTGCCGGGAGTAGACGATGCACACCCTGGCGATAGGGACTCCAAGGGGCGTGATCGTAACTCTGTTCGGAATAGAACCCTGGTGCATTCAGGACTTCCCAAGGAAGCGGTCTGAAGAAGATGTTGATGTGGGCAAAGTCTTTGGGATTGTTCTGGGCTTGCTTTCGATTGCTGTAGTGGCCGGCTAGCGTTTTGGCAAAGCGGAGCAGGTCGTTTGTGGAAGAACTCATGATCTCTCTTGGCATCAGCTGGTGAGGCGACGGACCTCTGAAGCAAATGACGTCTGGAGGACTCCCGAGCCGGCCGATGTACGTAGGACTGACGACCGACATCGCACGTTGTCAGAGACAAACCAGATCCGTTCTTCGGCAATGGACTGTTCGTACTTGGTTGTCAGAACAAACGTTCCGTCACTGAGAAATGCATAGCTTGACTGCGCTGGAGCGGCTTCGGCATAGCCAACACTCCGGAGGAGTAGTCCGTGTGTGTCATCGATGGGTAATGGCACGATCAGGCATGACCCTGCCGAGACTTCGCTGGGGTCATCCGGTTCCCAGTCACTCTCTGCTGCCCATTTCATACGGAATGGGCAGGAAATGCTTCGGTCAGAATGTTGCTCTGAAGCCGCTAAGAGTTGGGCAATATCTGCATCATTGTTATCAGTTTTTGAGATCTCAACTTCGCTGAGGACATCCTCAAATTGCTGAAAAGCGAGGGAGTGGCCTGATCGCATGGATCGCCACCTACCCTCGCTCTGAGCAACGAATTGCTCAATATTCATTGCGCACTGAAGTCTGCGTCTTCTTTCAGTTTCTGGCGACTGTTTTGGACCATGTTGACCATGGACTCGATCATCATCGACATCGCCAACGGAGCTGTGGCAACAGATTTCTGGAACACTGTGCCCTGTGTCGGTTGTCCGCTCGATGGTGGGCGAAGGATTGGCATAAGAGGAACCGTTCTCAGATGTCGGTCTGAAGTTTGAGCTGACGGGGTGGTCTGAAGCAGGCCACCCGGGAATCATGACTGATTCGTTCGTGTTGACAGAGCAAAATCCGCGAAGGATTAAGCGTTCGCAATAGAAAGAATCCGGCCGCCCTGAGCCTGAATGCTCTGAATGGTCCTGGACAGAGAGGAGTAGCTCACAACAGACCGCTGCGCGGAGCGGCGCACGGCGCCTAGTTGAACGCGTGAAGTCCAGAGGACCGTGAAGCGATTGCCGCCGCCAACCACTTTTCTGGTGCCAGCAGCATTGGGATTCGAATTGGAGGCCAGGCTGACCTGAAGAACAGAGGCCTGATCGGCATCGAAGCCTGCGAAGCCTGGATCCATCGCTTGGTTGCGTCGGTAGGCCACGGTGCTTTCACCGACGACGCTCGTTTGCGTCCGGGCGTAGGGAACCGTGTCGACTCCGAAGTTCCTTAGATACTCGTCGCTGTAGGTGTAGCTGGCAATTTCGGCGTCAAATCCTTCGTCGGCCAGCAGGCGCACATGTTCACTGATTTCGGCTTGGTTCCGAGGGGGGCGGCCCAGCAGATGCTTGAAGTTCAGCTCAACGAAGCGGTAGGGGCTGTTGGCTTCGAGGTATAGGCGGCGATAGGTGTCGGATTGGGCGAGAGCCGTCACCAAGCCCTGAACGCTGAGATCGCCGTTGATGAAGAGTGCTTCGATCGAGGGCTGGACATCCAGTTCCATCAGATACCGGTTGCCGAAAACCTGGCGGTAAGCCGCGCGGATGATGTCAGACGCCTGGCTGCGGTCTTGGTTGGCGTCGCAGCGGAGCGAAGAGATGGTGGCAGTCATGGGGGTGAGGGGAGGGGAAAACCGAGGAGCCGCCCAGGTTGAGTGATGGGTGGCCCCGTCGATTCAGCGGATGGTGTGGTGAATGCGTCGATTCGAGATCACATCACTTCGGTGATGGAAACGATCCGGCCGCCACGGGCATGGATGTACTTGAGCTGGCTTGTCATGTCCTTGCCCGAAACGAGATAGCTCGCATTGGGCGTGCGCTGACGACCGCCGCGGGGTTGGGCGTTGACGACAATCCGGAATCGCTTGGTGGTGGCAGACGGAGAACCTGCCACGGCGCCGTTGCGGTTCGTGCGCGTGGTGGTGGTGCGCCAGCCACTGGGAACGCTGTTGGTGGCCACAGACGTCACCAACGACGAGCTATTCAGCACTGTGTCGCTGGCTGCGTAACCTTCGGCCAGGGAGAGATGGCGGTTGAAAGCGAGCTGGGAGCGTCCCTGCTCGGAGAGGATGCGCAGATAGGGGACTGTGTCCTCGCCGAAAGTGGACTGATATTCAGTGCTGTCGAGATAACTGTTGATCTCGGCTTCGTAGCCATCGTTGGCCAGGATCTGAATGTGCTCACTCAGTTCGGCCTGGGAGGTGGGTGCCCGTCCCAGCAGGTGCTTGAAGTTCAGTTCAACGAAGCGATACGGAGCGTTCGTCTCGAAGAAGCGGCGGCTGTATTCCGGTGAGAGCGCGATGGCCCGCACCAACTCACGGGTACTGAGGTAACCCTCGGCGAATTTGCTCTCAGCAGACATGGCCCGTTCCGACTCCATCAAATGGGGATTGCCCATCACCTGGCGGTAGGTGGCGCGGATCAGACCATTAATGGTGTCTGCTGTGTCGCCGGGGCAACGCTGGAAAACTTCCTGTTCGCGCTGACCAAGACCGAATCCCACATAGGCATCGTTGCGGATTGGGGCAAAGTCGCCGCCATCGCTGCTGGCACGTTTCTTGGGTGCGAAGGCCATGGCACCACTCGGACTGCTCGGGGAGACTCCACTGCGGAAACCAGAAGGAAGCTGGATGTAAGCCGTGGTGCCGCGAGCCAGGTTGTTGCTCAATTGGCTGCGGCTACCGATGGCACTGTCGCTGAGGGCAAAACCGCGCTCCAGCGCAGCCATGTTGGCGAAGCTGTTGGTGGGAATTCCCGCTGCGGAGGTGAAGGAACGGGTGTAGGGCACCACGTCATCACCGAACACTTCGGCGTATTCAGCGCCGTCCACGATGAAGTCGATCACGGCGTCGTGTCCGCCGCTGGCAAGCAGGGTGATGTGGGCAGACATCTCTGCCTGGTTGATGGGAGGGCGACCCAACAGGTGCTTGAGATTCAGTTCGATCCCGCGCTGGGGGGCAACCCCCTCGAAGAAACGCGCGCGATAGAAGTTCGACTTGGCCAGGCCACGCACGAAGTCGCGCACATTCAGTTCGCCATTGCAAAACTGAGCTTCCAGTTCAACGGAGCGCTCGTTGTCCATCACGTGCGCATTGCCGTAGACCTGGCGATAAGCCGCATTGATTGCAGCGTCTAGAGACGCTGAATCTGCCGGTGCGTAGCGCTGCGCCGTTACACCATGCGGGCAATCCTCATGATTGCGGGGGCCAATGGCAATCTTCATTGAGGCGCAGCTCTGACGCAGAAATTCGCCACTGCTCAGAGCTGGCTTGGATGCTGCATTGCGATTGCGGCTGAAGGAAACGGGGCCGTCATTGAGTGATTCGGCGCCAAAGCCTTTGGAGGCAGACATGAAACGAGGGGTGAGGGGAATAGTGGTGTCGCGGAGTGGTTGAGGCAGTCAGGGGGCGGAGCGCATGCGCGTCGCTCCGCAACCTCGGCCACCTACATCACGGTGTGAGCTTCAGTTCACAGGGGTGATGCTTGAGATCTTTCCGCCTTCGGCATGAATGCGTTTGAACTGCTCGGAGAGTTTGTCGAATGGGACGAAGTACACCCGGTTGGATCGGGTGTAACGAGAAATCCGACGGACGTTGTTGGCGCTGTAGGCAGTGACCTCGACGCGATAGGTCTTGCCTTGCTCGCCGGCGCCCACGCCATGGCGGGTCGGAGCGTCCTGCAGATTCTTCGCCGGGCGGAAACTCCAGCCGCCGGGTTCCGTAGACGACGGAGCCACCACGGCCATCGGACGGTTTTGGTAGGCGTTGCCTCCTAATTTGCTGCTAATGCCGGAAAGGTCCCCTTTCAGGCTGCTGCTGCTGTTGCCACGCAGCAGCTGGAAGCTCCAGGTGAACTCCTGAAGGGTGCCGCAGGCTTCCGTTTTCCAGCCTCGCTGGAAGGGAACGGTCCATTCGCCGTAGGTGTCCTGGTAGTCGGAGCTGTCAAGGAAGCTGTCGATGTCAGCGTCGTAGCCGTGGTTGTCCAGGCGCTCGGCATGGGCGCGCATCTCATCGAAATCCACGGGTGCCCGACCGAGAAGATGACGGAAGGCCAGTTCGATGTAGCGGTATCGCGAGCAGGCATCGAAGAAACGTCCGCGATAGAGCTCGCTTTTGGCGATGCGGCGAACCAGTTCGCGAACGCTGATTTCACCGAGCTTGAACTGGGATTCGGCAACCAGCTGTCGCTCGCTCTCCATCACGTAGGCGTTGCCAAGCACCTGCTTGTACACAGCCCGGATGATCTGTTCTTTCTTGGCGTCGTCATCGCCGGGAATCAGCTCAAGGGGTGCTTCGCTCTCTTGCGAGAAGCGCTCGACCCCGAGAAGCGAGGCAGGACCGAAGGGCATGGACAACCTGACATGTTCGCTCCGCCATGGTTATTCAGAACGGATGGCAAGAACCGGGTTCTTTATAAACCTCAATCAAATATGTCTGAATGTTGCGTGACGTGACGGTTTGACTCCACTGGCGTGGGCCCGAGTGCGGCCCCTTCACAGCAAGTTTTCAAGACTTTTGCGTGTGGTGTTGCGGGTTAAGGGGTTCCAGCAGTCCAGTTCTTCGTAGGGGCGGTTCAGGAGCAGATCCTTTTGCTCCTTCAGGCCAATGCACAGAGAAAAGTCGGCACCCTTGATCGATTCCGCCCCTTCAAGACTGGCATCGGTGAGATCGGCTCCTCTGAAATCCGCTCCATCCAGTTGACAGGTTCCGAAGCGGGTCCCACGGCACATGGCCCCTCGCAGGATGGCATCGCGCAGGTCAGAGCCCACGAGTCGAACCCCGTCGAGAATCGCTCCACTGAGATCGCTGCCACTGAGATAGGCGCCCATCAGTACGGCACCTCGCAGGTCCATCCCGCGTAGGTCTGTGCTGTTGAGAAAGGCGCCACTCAGTTTCGCGCCAGGGCCCACGGCTCCGCTTGTTTGTAGGTTGATGCCATCAGGAACGCGTGTTTGAGCGTCGTAAAGCGCCAGGCGCAGATCGACATCAACCATCTGGCAGTTCGAGAGATCGGTGCCACGCAGATCGGCACGGCAAAGATTGGCACCAACCAGGTTGACTTCTTGCAGCGTTCGTCCACGCCAATCAGAACCCCTCGCGTCAACTGGGGGCTTGAGGTTGCTGTCAGGGGAGCTGAGCTCCGGGGGGCGCCACTCGTTGAGTTTCAAAGGTGAAGAGGTCGATTGCAAAGATTCAAGTGCGCAGCATAGAAACAGCAATCACAAGGATCACGCGTCCTAGTTCGAAGGCTCCTACCGCGGCAATTCCCAGCCAGATCTTGAGTGCAAGTGCAGGAGGTTGCCCGTTAACCCATGTTGACGAAGCTTGGAGCTGTTGCCACTGGGATTGATCGCTTGGAGCCCGATCCTGCAAAGAATCACGCCAGTCCGCTCCGTAGCGAGGAAATTGTTGATAAATCGGAATTTCACCTGTTGGCTGCCCGGGGAGAACTCGCGCGCGTTGCTCGGGAACGCGGTCGTAACCAAAGTTATTCATGTACTCATCGCTCTCAAGCAGCGCATCAACAAATGCTGTGAATCCCTTCTCTCCAATCACGATCGACCAGGCGCGCCGCTCTCCGTCGTTATGAACAGAACGCCCCAGGACGCGCCCGATCACCTGATCCACCATTCTGTAATTGGAGTTGCATTGGTAATAGCTCTGCTGGAATCGCTCTGACAGGAGGAGTTGTCTGACAAAATCGCGCATCGTGATGCTTCCGGCGCGGAACTGGGATTCCAGGCAGGTGTCGCGATCATGTTTCATCGCATGGAAGTAGATCTGGCGGTAAGCCTTTTCGATCAGTAGATCACGACTGCTAGTGCTCTGATTGACAACTTGGTTGAAGCCTTCAGCTCGAGAGGTGATGTTTGCGACGCGGTTGTTCTGTGTGCTTAGTGGGTAGTCAAGAAGCGGGAGAGACATCCGTGCAATCAGTTTCGCTGCTGAGGATTTTTCTAGGTTTTCTTGCTTATTGACAAGAAGCTTCGTCAGTCTTCATCTCGTTACGAATTTTTTCGCAGATGCTGCCCAGGATGCCGCCGAGCCTTGCCGCTTGGCGGCCTGATGCCAGACCGCTCATCACATCAGTGCTGATTCGACGGAGGTGCTCAAGCGCATCAAGCAATGCTGGTAAGGGGACGTTGACCAGCTCATAGAGCTCGACGAGAGCTTTCATGCCCTCTGAGTGGGTGATGTCATCTTGATCAAGTGCTGTGCCGTAGATGCTGACCCGTAGAAAGTGAAAACAGTCACGCCAGCAGGCCTCCGCACGATGTTCCGGGTGGAGCTCACCACCTGGAAGGGTCAGTTCAGGGTGCTGTCGGAGCAGTTCGGCTTTTGCTTGGTCTACGAGAGGATGCATCAGACCCTGAAGGATCCAGAGCGGTTCTGCATCGGTGCCTGCCCAGCGGCAAACAGCCGTCAATTCGTTCTGATTCAGAATCCTCTTGTCGGCGTCGGCAGAAGCAAGCACTTTGGAGAGGTCTTGCGGAAGGTCACTCAGGATGTTGCGGTCAAATACCTGCGCCCGCTTCGCAAGGTCTTGGAGGTTTGGTGGCGTTGAGGGGCTCACGCTGGTGGCGTCGCGTTCTTGTCGGATGAGACGATTGGGCAGGCGGTCAGCCACCCATGGCGCTCGAGATAAAAGGCCCAGGGAATGCTGACGGCAAGGCCTGGGCAGTGAGCTGGCACGGAATCAGCGAGACCATCGCTGACGCCGAGTTGCTTCAACAGGGCAACGGTTGCATCAGCTGACTGCATAAAAGTGCCCCGAATGGCGGCTCCAACGACCCATGTCAATTGCGTCATTTCCAAATCGCTGGAACTGGCTTCACAGGCGAGGAGGATGTTGCAGGGTTTTGGAACGGTTTTGTACGTGTCCTCCCAGAGGGTTAAGTCATCGGGCTTCACATTGATACGCAGAACACCTCCCCCGATGCTGTACCGACGCTCCATCTCCGGTGCGAGTTCAGCTGTGAGCGAGCGGATGATGGTTGCAGATGATGCGGTCATCGGTCCTCCCCTTTGCCGGTCACAGTACCGCTGTTGTTCTTGAGGGACGTGACCTGTTGATCAGGGATCTTTGCGCTGGGATCAGGATTGGTAGAGATCTCCTTGCTGGACAACATCTTCACGATCGATACGATCCGCAAGGAATGCGTTGACTTCACTTCCCATGACCTCTGGTGAAGCCTCAGTGGCCACGATGCAGCAGCTCAGCCGTCAACTCCATGCCGTGAGTGAGATTGCCGAGTCACTCACGCTTCGCTTGCTGTCGCTGGAACAGCGAATTCAGCACCTTGAGGCTGAGGCAAACCATCCAACGACCAACGACGAGGAGAGTCAGCAGCTCCTCGCTGAAAGCAGTGATCGGTTGCGTCATCTCCATGGCTTGCTCTCGGAGGAGCCCTGCGAGCCTGCCCTTCGGCTCGTTGAGCCTTCTGACGAGCAGGTCGACGAAACGGTGTACGTGGATGATCCCCAGATGGATCATGCAGACATGGACCAATCAGAGATGGACCATTCAGCCATCGACGGTGGACAGATGGATGATGTAGAGATGCCTCCTGCAGACGAGGACAGCGTGGAGGATTCAGCTCTTGATCAGGAGCAAATTGATCTGCTCAGCGCCTGAGGTGATCAAGTCCCTCACTCAGCCTGAAAGATCAAGCAAGCGCACCCGGAATTTGGCGACCTGCCTTGCTTGTTCAGGGCTGGACTGAATGAAAGGGTGATCATCGACGGTTTTGATGACTGCCTCAATCTGTTCATCAACATTGAGACCTGAGAGCAGCCCTCTGCGATGGCATTCTTTCCATGCAGGATCGAACGCCATCGCGAAACCGTCAGGATTGTTGAACTGACGATCGTCATTGACAGGAAAACGTATCAACGAACGATTGGCGAAATGCCAGGACCCAGATTTGAACTGGGGACACGGCGATTTTCAGTCGCCTGCTCTACCAACTGAGCTATCCCGGCGCGTTGTCTGCGCGACATGGAGATCTTAAATCACCGTGTGCGTCCGAGGGGCGTCCTGCCCAAGCAGATCACGCCACGCACCGTGATTCCCTGATTATGCAGGGCGTCCATGGCAGCCCTGGCTGTGGCTCCACTGGTGAGGATGTCGTCCACGAGCCAGAGTTCCGGCGCTTCGTCTTGGGGATCCTGCACAGATCGGGGGACCTGCACCCCAGCGTCGACAACGAAGCTTCCCCTTTGGTTCGTCATCCTCTGCTGGCGGTTGAGATGGTGCTGGCCGACAGTTGGCCTTGAGCGCTTCAGCAGCGATCGAGTGGTCCGCTGCAGGGATCGACAGATCATTGTGGGCAGAGGATTGCGTCTGGATCCGGCCTTCCAGCCGGGGATGGGAACCAGAACGGCATCGTTGGGCAGGGCCGCACCGAGACCATCGGTGAGCACATGGAGAAGGCGGAGATCAGGATGGCGCCGCAACTGCAAGATCAATTGGCGCAGTGCCCCGTCGTACCAACCCGCTGCCGTCCAAGGGCAGGGGTGTTGGCCTTGCACTCCAGCAGCAGCAAGATCCATGCGCTGCCAACAGGCCATGCAAAGCGCTCCCCGCCGAGGAGAACGTTCAAGCTCTTGTCTGCAGAGTGGGCACTCGAGGGTGGTGAGCAGATCCTTGAGGCAGTCCTTGAGGGGAGTCAGCAATGAGTGGTCTTCAGCGCTGCCTCAGGATTCCCCTCCGGTCGCAGGCGCGGGCATGGCCCGGAGCATCGCCACCAGGGTTCTGTGCGCGTCGTCGCTGTCAGTGAGCTGATGGTCGAAGGGGATGCGCACGACCTGGTCATCCACCTCCAACGTCATCGCCTCAGCTGTGACCTCTTTCATTGTTGCCGCCGTTGCGGCTGGAACCCCTCCGAAATGGTGGGCATAGCGCAGAACGGCATCGCTGTGGTCGTCATTCATATGACGGCAGATGCGGTCGCTGACGGCAGGGGTGAGAGGGTCGGCAGCCATGGGGATCGAGCGCGGTCAAGGTGTGTCAGCCGAAGCGTTGCCAAAGCAGCAGCGCCAGGCGGAAGCCGCTGAACCCCACGTAGCCCGCGAGAACCAGGAACAGACCCACAGCCAGGACGTCACGCAGTCGGTTGGGCAAGGGTTCAGAGAAGCTCAATCAATTCTCACCCGGAATGACTCTCTGGAGAGGACTTTTGTTGCAGAGCGGTGAGTGCCAGACGGGCAACCCCTGCAGCCGGAGGAGTGGTGCAGCTGCGGATCGGCAGTCCAAGCATGCGCTCGCGCAGACGTCGCCATTGCGGGTTTCTGGCACCCCCTCCCAGCGTCACGAGCTTTTTGGGTGCTGGAGCTCCGAGTTGCTGCAAGCGTTGCCAACCATCCCGTTCAATTCTGCTGAGACCTTCCAGCAGTGCATGGAGATAGAGCGCATCACTGACTGGGCGGGGCGTGAGCACGGGCTCCTGTTCCGGATCATCCACGGGGAAGCGCTCTCCTTTGCACGCCAGCGGTCGTAAATCAAGCCCGCTGGACTCTTCGGGATCGATCTGACGGCTCAGCTCTGTGAGGTCGACCCCTGGGAACACCTGGCGCAGCACGGCCCCTCCACTGTTCGAGGCTCCTCCCCCAAGCCACCGGCCACCCACCCGATGGGTGGAGGTGCCGGCTCCAGGCCTGAGGGGCTCATCCATGAAGCGCTTGATCACAAGGGTGCTGCCCAGAACGGTGATGCCCTCATCGTCTGCTGCATCGGCCGTCAACACCGCAGCGTTGGCATCGGTGGTGCCAGCGACCACGATCAGGTCATTGGGTAATCCGAGCTCGTTGGAGCGCTGCCTTGACAGCGTTCCCAGGGGTGTTCCGCTGGGGCGGATGTCGGGCAACGCTGCCATCCATGCTTCTCGCTGAAAGCTCTGTGGCCAGCACTGGTCTTGCAGAAGCCAGCCCAGTCTGATGTTGTTGCCTTCCTCTCCCCAGCGCCAGTCCTGGAGAAGCCACCCATGCACCCAATCGGCCTGGTGTCTGAGCAAAACAGGGTGCTCATGTTGTTTTAGCAACCTCAGGGCACGGGCCAGGCTGCTGCTGGCGCTGCAAGCTGGTCCGCCCTCGGTGACCAGATCACGCACGTGCTCGATCTGTTCTGGGCAGGCTTGGTGATAGGGCAGTGCATCGCCCAGGGGAGTGCCCTGATGGTTGCAGGCGAGCAGCGTGCCGGAAGTTCCATCCACAGCCAAAGCCCCCATTCGCTTGCGGATCGGTGGGGGGATGGAAGGTATGAGCTCTGTCAGAGCCCGAATCCAGTCAGACGGTGCATGCAGGCCCTGGCGGTAGCCGGTCGCCGCGCTGAACAGCAGCGACCGGTCGCCATCGATCACGGCGATCCTCACGCCACTCGTTCCCAGGTCGATCCCTAGGGCAAGCGGCGTGTTCGCCATGGTGTTCGCACCAGTGATCAGAGGGTGTTGCCCTGTTGAAGGCGGCTGGCTTCGGCCTGAAGCAAGGTTGATGCCTTGTTCTCAACGTCTTCCCAAGGCAGCTTCAGGTCGGGACGACCGAAGTGGCCATAGGCAGCGGTGTCGCGGTAGAAACGACCTCCGCTCAACGCGGGCATCTCACGCAATTTGAACTGCTGGATGATGGCTCCCGGACGCAGATCAAAGTGCTGTTGAACCAGTTCGGTGAGTTCCGCATTCGAAACTTTGCCCGTTCCGAAGGACTCCACCAGGATCGAGACTGGTTTCGCCACCCCGATGGCATAGCTCAGCTGCACTTCAGCGCGTTGGGCAAGTCCTGCGGCCACAAGGCATTTGGCCACGTAACGGGCTGCATACGCTGCTGAACGGTCCACTTTTGTGGGGTCTTTTCCGGAGAAGGCACCACCACCGTGACGGGCATAACCGCCATAGGTGTCCACGATGATTTTTCGGCCTGTGAGTCCGGCGTCGCCCTGGGGGCCTCCCACAACGAACTTGCCGGTGGGATTCACCAGATAACGCGTGGAGTCTTTGGACGGTTTCAGCGGAAGGTCGGCCGTGGCAGGTTCCACCACATGGGTCCAGAGGTCGTCGCTGATGCGTTCGCGAACCTGCTGTTCGTCACTCAGGCCGGCTACTTCAGCGGTGTGCTGGGTCGAGATCAGGATCGTGTCGATGGCAACGGGCTTGTCGTTCTCGTACACCACGCTCACCTGGGTTTTGCCGTCAGGGAGCAAATAATCCAGGGTGCCGTTATGACGCACTTCAGCCAAGCGGCGAGACAGCCGGTGCGCCAGGCTGATGGGCAATGGCATCAGTTCGGGCGTTTCGTTGCAGGCGTAGCCAAACATGATGCCCTGATCTCCGGCGCCGACCTTGTCGAGAGGGTCTCCCTCGTGGTCATCGGCTTCATCCACACCTTGGGCAATGTCGGGAGACTGTTGGTCGAGGGCGACGAGAACGGCACAGCTATTGGCGTCAAATCCTCCGGCCCTGGCGCCGCTGTAACCGATCTCGCGAATGACGTCACGCACCAGGTGGATGAAGTCAACCTGGGCCTTGGAGGTCACCTCACCGGTGATCATGCACAGTCCGGTGTTAACCACCGTTTCACAAGCGACCCTGCTGCTGCTGTCTTGAGCCAGCAGGGCGTCGAGAACTGCGTCACTCACCTGGTCACAGATTTTGTCGGGATGCCCTTCTGTGACCGATTCGGAGGTGAAGACGTAGCGACTCATACCGGGCTGTTGAATTCGTCGGACTGTAAAGCGTGGAGTTCCCGCATCAAGGTTGTGCTGATGGCGGCACCACGGTGAGGTCTTGCCAGTGATGAATCAAATAGTCATGCGCCGTGAGATCAGGGCAGCGATGCCAACCGGCCACATAGCCGATGGCGGCGGCGATACCCGCCCGCTTGGCCATCAACAAATCCGTGTCGGCATCGCCGATAAGAGCGCAGCGCTCGACCGGCACGTTGAGTTGGTCACAAAGGGCGTGCACCGCAGCTGGATCTGGTTTGCAGGGAAAGCAGTCTGCACTCCACACCGCCGCGAACATGTCGGTGAGGTGGTGATGCTTCAAAAATGCTTGGATGCCATCGGTGGTGTCATTGCTGATCACTGCGCAGATCACACCGGCATCCTTGAGCGCGCGAAGCATGGTCGAGGCTGCCGGCAACAGGGAGACCGGATGTCCATCGGGATGCAGGTCTTGCCACTGGGCATCCACACGGTCAAAAACGTCTTCCGCGAGCAGTAAGGCCTTGGGCCATCCCAGGGCCATTTGTGCGAACACCGTGGCTGTGCTCAGGATGTTGTGCTGCCTCGAAGCGACAGCCAGGGTCCCATCGGGCATCACTCCATCCCGATTGCGTCCATAGGTGCGAACCAGCAACCCTTCAAGCTCGTTGAGGTCGTTGCCTGATGCGCCCTGGGCTGCGAACTGGCGTTTGGCTTCTGCGATCCGGGCATCGGCCAGGATCTTGAGCTGAGGCTCGCTATGAGAAAGGGTGCCGTCCTTGTCGAACAGCACCCCGTCGATCGGACCAATGCGATGGCCCCGGAGGTTGAGATGAGCCAAGGGGCTCAAGCAACTCAGACCATCATCGAGCCCAGCGGCTCTTCGCCTTCCTCGGCTTGTTCAAGCAACATCTGCTTGTAACGGGCCGCCATCTCCTCGGCCTTGTCGAACACCTTCTGAGGATCGGTGAGCATGTCACCAGGCTCGGGCTCAAGGGCTTTGGTCGACAGGGAGATGCGTCCTCGCTCGGCATCGAGGTCGATGATCATCACCTTCATCTGATCATTCACATTCAGCACGGAGTGGGGGGTCTCAATGTGCTCGTGGCTGATCTCCGAAATGTGAAGCAGGCCGCTGACACCACCGATGTCGATGAAGGCGCCGTAAGGCTTGATGCCGCGAACGGTACCCACCACAACTTCGCCAACTTCCAGGCGATTCATCTTCCGTTCCACCAGTGCGCGGCGGTGGCTGAGCACGAGGCGGTTGCGCTCTTCGTCGACTTCGAGGAATTTGAGTGGAAGGAAATCGGCAACCAGTTCTTCCTTGGCCTTTCGGGTGCTGATGTGAGACCCGGGAATGAATCCACGCAGACCTTCCACACGCACCAGGGCACCACCTCGGTTGGTGGCAAACACCTCGGAGTAGATCGTGGCGTCTTCTTTCTGAAGTTGGCGAACGCGTTCCCAGGCGCGTTGATACTCGATTCTGCGGATGGAGAGTGAGAGCTGACCGTCTTCGTTCTCCTCACTCATGATGAAGAACTCGCGGATCTCCCCTGGTTGCAGCACATCGCTCAACCCTTCCACACGGTTGATCGAAACCTCCTGAAGGGGCATGAAGGCCGCAGTTTTTGCGCCGATGTCGATCATGGCGCCCTTCGATTCCAGGGCAAACACCGTGCCGTTCACGATGTCGCCAGGTTTGAAGTTGTAGTCGTACTTGCTGAGAAGGGCTGCAAACTCATCCAGCGTGAAGCCGGCGTTGTCCATGTCCCGGCTTGCGGCACGACTGCTCGGATCGTCAGCGGTGGGGATGTCGTCGGGGATGCTGAGATCCTCATCCGTGCCGAACTCAGCCTGGTCGGCGACTTCCGCTGCTGCGTCGGCCCCGTTGCTAAGGGCTTCAGCCGTTTCCACAGCAGGATCCTGAACGGGATCAGTGGAGGTGACAGTCATGGAGGGTTGGCGGTCTGCTCGGGGAGCAGAGCGAAGGAAACTGTTTCAGGCCCGCCGACCTGAATCAGGCAATCCCTCACTTTACAGAGTGGAGCTGCGAGGTCTTAAACCAGTGCTTCCAGGCGCGTCTTGGAGGCATGAATGCCTTCGAGCGTGGCCACGAAATCGCTCACACCACTGAATTGCCGATAAACCGAGGCGAAACGAACGTATGCAACCTCGCTCAACTCTTTGAGCTGCTCGAGCACGAGTTCACCGATGTCATGGCTTGAGACCTCGCGACCATTGCGTTGCTGCAAGGCCAATTCGAGTTCATCCACAAGTGTTTCGAGACGTTCAGGGGGTAGTCCTGTTTTCTCGCATGCACGGCTGAGCCCGTGAAGAAGCTTGGTGCGACTGAAAGTTTCGCGGTTGCCGTTCCGTTTGATCACCGTGATTGGAACGGTCTCCACCCGTTCATAGGTGGTGAAGCGGAACTCACAGTTCAAACACTCCCTGCGACGACGCACACTGCGGCCACCATCGGCTGCTCGTGACTCGAGCACGCGGCTATCAGTGTTTTGGCAGGAAGGGCACTGCACGCCCGATGTTTCGAATGTGCACCAATCATACGGTTTGCGTCCAGAGGTGAACAGAGCCGAAGTGATTTCCCTTGAAAGACATAAAAAAACCCCGCCGAATGGCGGGGTTGGAAGGGCTACTTGCCGATCTTCGGGGGGTCGCGGAAGGCGATGGCGAAGAAGAGAGTGGCAATCGCAAGGGTGAGGATGAGGATGTAAGCAAAGCTTTCCATCGAATAACTCCTGGAGGGCGATTAGCTGAGGGGGGAGCCTGCCGGTGGCACGTAGCCATCGGGCAGACGACGGGTGGAGCGGTCTCCCAGTTTCTGGAAAAGGCCGAATTCCACCTGTTCACCGAGGTCGGGATCGATACCGGCGAACACATCGCGGTAAAGAGTACGAGCACCGTGCCAGATGTGTCCGAAGAAGAACAGCAGTGCGAAGGTGGCGTGCCCAAAGGTGAACCAGCCACGGGGTGAACTGCGGAAGGTTCCGTCAGAGTTGTAAGTCTCGCGGTCGAATTCGAACGCTTCACCCAGCTGAGCTTTACGAGCCAGACGCTTCACTTCTGCGGGATCAGTGAAGGTTTGACCATCAAGGGCACCGCCGTACACGGTTGCCGTGATGCCTTGCTGTTCGAAGGAATACTTCGCTTCAGCGCGGCGGAAAGGAATGTCACCGCGAACGATTCCATCACTGTCTTCGAGGATGACGGGGAAGTTCTCGAAGAAGTTGGGGAGGCGGCGAACCTGCAGGTCACGACCTTCTTTATCAGTGAAGGAGATGTGGCCGAGCCAGCCGGTGGGCAGTCCGTCGCCATTCACCATCGGACCGACGCGGAACAGACCGCCCTTGGCAGGACTGTTGCCCACGTAGTCGTAGAAGGCCAGTTTTTCGGGGATAGATGCGTAGGCCTCAGAAGCCGTTGCACCTTGATCCATCGCTGTTTGAACGCGACGGTTGATCTCGGTTTTGAAGTAGTTCTGATCCCACTGGTAACGCGTGGGTCCGAACAATTCGATCGGAGTCGCAGCCGCTCCGTACCACATCGTGCCGGCAACGATGAAGGCGGCGAAGAACACAGCTGCGATTGCGCTGGCGAGCACCGTTTCGATGTTGCCCATTCGAAGTGCCTTATACAGACGCTCGGGAGGACGGGTTGTGATGTGGAAAATTCCGGCAATGATGCCGACAATTCCGGCAGCGATGTGGTGGGCAACGATGCCACCAGGGTTGAAGGGATTAAAACCTTCCGGACCCCATGACGGTTGAACCGGCTCGAGGTGACCGGTGATTCCATAGGGGTCTGAGATCCACATTCCTGGTCCGAAGACACCAGTGAGGTGGAAAGCTCCGAAGCCGAAGCAACCAAGACCGGCCAGAAGGAGGTGGATACCGAAAATCTTGGGAAGATCGAGAGCAGGCTCCCCGGTGCGGGGGTCTTGCCAGATCTCGAGATCCCAATAAGTCCAGTGCCAGATGGCAGCCAGCATGAGCAAGCCACTGAACACGATGTGGGCGGCGGCAACGCCTTCGAAGCTCCAGAAACCTGGATCAACACCGGTGGCGCCTGTGATACTCCAACCACCCCAGCTGTCGGTCACGCCGAGGCGCGCCATGAAGGGCATCACGAACATGCCCTGACGCCACATGGGGTTCAGGACAGGATCGGACGGGTCGAAGATGGCAAGTTCGTAAAGGGCCATCGAGCCGGCCCAGCCGGCAACGAGGGCAGTGTGCATGAGGTGCACGGCCAAGAGGCGGCCGGGGTCGTTGATGACGACGGTGTGCACCCGATACCAGGGCAATCCCATGGGTCAGGTTCGGGGGAACGGAGCTGCAAAGGCAGCCAGACCCGGCGATCGTAAGGCGTCCATCTCAGTGTGCGCGTGCCCTTGTCGTGAGCTGCAACGTCTGGGCTGGCTATGGCGTGATTGCTGCTGTCCCCGGCTGGCACTTATCCCTGCCTTTTCAACTGGCTTCGCCAAGTCTCCGCAGGGGGGTTACAAATCGCAACTTCAGGCTCCAGAGTGTTGGCGTTTTGGCGCTGCCGTGCGTCGCTTCCGGGAGATTCCATGCCAGTGATCCGGTTTGTGCGTGAAGGTCGCGATGTGGAGTGCTATCCAGGCGAGAACCTTCGAGATGTGGCCCTCAGGGAGGGGATTCAGCTCTACGGCTTGAAAGGACAGCTGGGAAACTGTGGTGGATGTGGACAGTGCATCACCTGTTTTGTGGAGGTGAAGGGGGATCAGACAGCCGCTGCTTCCCTGACTGGCCGTACAGCTGTCGAAGAGGCCAAGCTTCGCCGTCGCCCCGACAGCTGGAGGCTCGCTTGCCAGGCACTGGTGGAACGGTCCGTCGTCATCCTCACCAGGCCCCAGGTGTCGATGTCCGATCAACGCCGCCGCATCGAAGCGGCTCTCAATGCACCCCTTCCGCCAGGGCCGACGGCATGGCCTGTTGTGGAAACCAGTGAAGAAGAGGAGGAGGCTGATGCCGATGCGGATGATCAGAGCCAGTTATCCAATGAAGCTCCTGCTACACCCGGTGACGAGCCGTGATGGGTTCGCGTCGAACCCTTCCAGGCAGTGATACGTTCCATCAGATTCTCGATTGTTCATGGAAACCAACGACCTCGGTTTCGTGGCCAGCCTCCTGTTTGTGCTCGTGCCAACCGTTTTCTTGATCATTCTCTTTATCCAAACCAACAGCAAGGAGGGATGAACCTCCTTGCGACCACTTCGGCTTAGCGCTGCTCGGGTTCGCGAACGAGCAGTACCGGTGCTGGAGCATGCACCCTGATGTAGTCACTCACTGATCCCCCGAGAAGCTTGTCGAGGTCAACAAGGCCCCTCGCCACCAGCGGGCGTCGATCTTGCGAGGCAAGCACGACAAGATCCGCTTGGATTGTCTCGGCAGCTTGACAAACCCCTTTCCCGACATCGGCGTCTGTGACGTGGAGCGGGTTGAGGGTGACACCAAGCATGCGCGCTCTCTGTACAGCCCGATCCAGCAGGCTGTCGCTGCTCCCCGCTCCGCCGCGCGATGGGGTGCGTTCTGTGCGTGATACGTGCACGCCAGTGAGTTGTCCGCCGGGGATGTCCTTCACCATGTCGCAGGCCAGCTTCAGGGCGTCGTCCCCAACGCCAGTGCCGTCGATCGTCACCAAAACGCGATTGATGTGCCTGACGTAAAGGTCGTCGCGCACCAGGAGCATGGGCCGGGTGGACAACTGAAAAACGTACTGACTGGCGCTATTGGCGAGAATCGACTGCAGGCGTCCCAGGCCGCGGGAGCCCATCACGATCAGGTCAGCATCGAGCTCGTCAGCCACCTTGAGAACGGTCTGTTTGGCGTCCCCTTGACGAATGATTGAGTTCACGTCGCCTGGGTTGAGGCCCAGGTTGTCAACGGCCTTGGCCAGAAGGCTGCCGGCTTTGGTCCAGTGCTGATCTGAATCGTCCTTGCTCTGTTCAGATACCACATGCAGCAAGTTCACTCTCGCTGTCTGAAAAGCCGGTAGGTCGCGCAGCATGCGGACCATTTCTTCCACGTGGCCTTTGCCGGAGTCGGCGATCAACAGGTTCTTGAACACTGCATTGCTTCAGACATGCAGCAGCCTATGGCTGTTTTGCGAAGGCTTTTCGATGGTGAATGAGAGCGTTACGGCGAATCCCTTTCGTCTCGCGAAGCGAGTTCTTCCGCAGCACACGGATCATGGTGGCGTGATGTGGCACGGAGGTTATGTGGCCTGGCTGGAGGAGGCCAGGATTGAGGCGCTCAGCGCCATTGGCTTCCCTTACGAGCGGTTCGTGGCGCTTGGGCTGGAAATGCCAGTGGTGCGCCTTGAGATTCGCTATCGGGAGGCCTTGCGGCTCGGGGATGAGGTTCTGCTTGAGTCGTGGCCGCAGCCTCGCCATGGTGTGCGCTGGCCGTGGACAACGCGTGTTGTTCGCGCGGGGGTTTGCGCGGTGGAAGCAAGGGTGGACTTGGCGCTTGTGAAGGTGGGGGGCGCTCGGAGGGTGCTGCGCCATCCACCAGAGGAGGTGGCGGAGGTTTTTGAGGTCTTGACAGGCCGCAAGGCAGCCGACTGAAATCAATACATGTGTACTGGTTGCCGGTGTTGGACCGTTCGTGGTGGTGGGTTTGGTCGGGCTGTCCCGGGATCGGTTTCACGCGGATGCGGCAGCTCGCCGATTTGTCTTGCGAGCTGGCCTGTGGATTGGGCGATCTCTGGGATTGGCCTCTCTCCAGGTTTCACGAGGCTCTTGGCTGGCCGGATTCATTGCTTGACTCGCTGGCGCACTATCGCCAATCGTGGCGATCACCAGGCAGTGCCTCGGTTCCAGATCATGTTCTGCTGCCGATGGACGCACTCTGGCCAGCGTCCCTGAGCGATCTGGATCGTCCGCCTCTTTCGCTGCAATGGTGTGGTCGCCGTGATCTTTGGCCCCTGCTCTCGAGGCGTCAGGCTGTTGCGGTCATCGGGACCCGTCGGCCGTCGGTGCATGGAGTGCGCATGGCCGAGGCGCTTGGGCGGTCTCTCGCTTCGGCTGGATGGCCGGTGGTGAGTGGGCTGGCTGAAGGCATTGATGCGGCCGTTCATCGGGCCTGTGTGCAAGCCAAGGGTGTGCCCGTTGGAGTCCTCGGTACTCCATTGCATCGGGCCTATCCCCAGGAGCATCGTGGCCTGCAGATGTCTGTCGCAGAAACCGGTCTTCTGTTCACTGAGCTCAGGGATGATGCCAGGGTTCAACGATCAACCTTTGCCCTTAGGAATCGGTTGCTGGTGGCTGTTGCCAGGGCTGTGGTGATCGTTGAATGTCCCAAGAGCAGTGGTGCGCTGCATTCCGCGGCCATCGCCCAGTCGATGGGACTTCCGCTCTGGGTGGTTCCAGGCGACGCGATGCGTCACTCCGCACAGGGCAGCAATGCACTCCTGCAACGGCAAGCGTCCGCTCTGGTTGATCTCAGCGCATTCATCCATGCGCTGGGAACCGGCCCCGTCCCCTCTCCGGACTCGGTGGGCAAGCCGATGCCACGAACACCGTCGACGGTGAAGCTGCTCCAGCAAGTCGACAACGGAGCCACTCTTGAGCAGATGGCGAGGAGTCTTCAGGACGATCCTCAGCACATCGCGCAGCAGTTGATGCAGTTAGAGCTGGATGGAGTTGTCACACCGATGCCCGGCCTGCGCTGGCGCTCCCTCTAGGTTTTGCCCATGCCAACAACGCGTTGTTCCGCGCAAGACCTGCTGGCCTGGCGCCAATCCCTGCTCATGCAAGGAGGCCGCGCTGTTGATTTTGACTGGCTGCTGATGATGCGCGGCGATCTCGGCTGGGCGGCTATGCAAAAGCTGCGCATCCTGCCGGAATCAACCGTTCATCTCGCCGCATCCCTCCATGACCTGGAGTTGTTGTGGCATCGACATGTCACCGAACACGTTCCCCTTCAGCATCTGGTGGGACGGTGTCCATGGCGAGATGTGGAGTTGCAGGTCAGCCCCGCTGCGTTGATTCCGCGCCAGGAGACTGAACTGCTGATTGATCTGGCCTTGCAGTGCCTGAAGCCCTCTGAGTCAGAGGCTCTCCCTCAGGCTGGAGTCTGGGCTGATCTCGGCACTGGCAGCGGCGCTTTAGCGGTCGCGCTCGCCCGATCCTTGCCTGGTTGGGAGGGGCATGCCGTTGATCTCAGCGCCGAGGCTCTTGAACTGGCGCGAGCCAATCTCCGATCACTCGCGCCTTCGCCTTGCTGGACGTTGCATCAGGGCAGCTGGTGGGAGCCCCTGGAGCCCTGGTGGGGCACCGTGCACCTGGTGGTTTCGAACCCTCCGTACATTCCTCGTGTTCAGGTGCAGGGGCTCGAGCCGGTGGTTCGCGATCATGAACCCCATCTCGCCCTCTCAGGCGGTGATGACGGGCTGGACTGTTGCCGGGCTCTTATTTCTGGCGCCCCGAGGGCTCTGGCTCCAGGGGGATGGCTCTTGCTGGAGCATCACCATGACCAGAGCGAAGCTGTTTTGGTGCTGCTGCGCGATGCAGGCCTCGAGGCTGTTCAGGCCCGTCCTGACCTTCAGGGCGTGATGCGTTTCGCCTTGGCGCGGCGTCCCTTGCGAAGGTGAGGTCTTTCCAGGCGATGGTCATGACGCCTCTGGGTGAACGACTGATGGCAGTGGATCAGATTGCGGATTACCTCCGCGGCGGGGGCGCTGCACTTTTGCCGACGGATACGCTGCCGGCGTTGGCCTGTACTCCGTCCTCAGCCGCTCAGATCTGGACGTTGAAACAACGTCCCCAGGACAAACCGTTGATCCTGATGGCAGCTGAGGCTGTCGAGCTCCTCGACCTCACCACGCACATCGCCAAGCTGGATGCTCTTCCCCTAGCCGAGCGTTATTGGCCGGGCCCGCTCACGCTGGTTCTGCCTGCGGCGGGGGCGTTGGTGAATCACCTCAATCCCGGCCAAGACTCCCTTGGCATGAGGATTCCTGCTTGTGCAGCGACCCGATCTCTGCTGGCCCGGAGCGGTCCTTTGGCCACTACGAGCGCCAATCGATCCGGTGCTCCTCCCAGTTGCAGCGCTGAGCAGGCGGCAGCGGCGTTCTCCGGTCTGCCCCTGCTCGGTCCTTTGCCTTGGCCCCAACCTTCGGGTTTGGCCAGCACCGTTTTGAAATGGACGTCTCCGGGGTGCTGGCAGATGCTTCGTCAGGGCGCTGTGATGGTTCCAGACGGCAGCGCTTAACGCGATGATCTGGCTGATAGCGGTTGTGCTGTTTCTCCAGACGGCTTTTCACTGGCTTCTCGAGCCGGTGATTCGTCTCCTCACGCCGGTGTTCGAGCTCAACGTGCTGCCTTGGCTGTTTGCACTGACGGGGCTGTGGCTTCTGGCCGGCCACCGTGATCGCGCCTGAGATGTGTTCTTTCGTCGAAGCCGGCTGACGGATTTGAACCGACGGCCTTCGCTTTACAAAAGCGCTGCTCTACCACTGAGCTAAGCCGGCATGGGGGGAAGTTTACTGATGGGTTGGCCATGGAGCGCTCTTGTTTGCTTCTGCCACCAAAGAACCAGTTCCAAGCGAGAGCGGCAGCCTGTTTTCATGAGCGCATGGCTGACATGACTCTCGATGGTTCGGATGCTGACCATCGAGGTTTGAGCCATGGCTTTGTTGCTCATGCCGTGGCTCAGAAGCTGAATCACATTGATCTCGGCCTGGGTGAGGTTGGCTGAATGGGCCATTCCGTTGGGTCTCGCTGTTGCGAGGGTTCCACGGTTCAACTGCCAGGTTTTGAAGAGGCCATGGATCGTCTGATCGGCAGATTGGCCACAAGCGCGGTGACACGATCTTCCGTCTCAAGCGTGACATCACCCTCTTCCAGGTCGATATCCACGTATTTGGCTACAACCTCGAAAATTTCCCGGCGCATCTGATCCAGCAGCTCTGGGCTCAGATCGCTGCGATCGTGAGCCAGCACAAGCTGAAGGCGTTCCCTGGCCGTGGTGGCACTGGCCGGCTGGCGACCAAGAATTCGATCCAGAAGGTCCTGAAGAGTCATGGCGTTCAGAAGATCTTGGTTTGCATCAGTCGGCGAACCTTGGCACGCAGTCCTGTTCGCCCTTCCCGTGCGGGATCCATCAGTGGCACGTCCTCACCTTGCAGGCGACGCGCAATGTGGGTGTAGGCCTTCGCTGCAGGAGAGGCGCTGCCGTTGAGAGTGAGTGGTTCACCGCGGTTCGTGCTCACGATCACTTGCTCATCCTCGAGCACCAGTCCCAGCAAAGGGAGAGCAAGGATGTCGGTGACATCGTCGACAGCAAGCATCTCTTGGTTCGCCATCATCCGAGGGCGCACCCGATTGAGAACGAGCTGCACCGGGGCGACCCCCCGCGTGTTCAACAGACCGATGACGCGGTCAGCATCCCGCACCGCAGAAACTTCGGGAGTGGTGATCACGATCGCCTCCTTGGCGGCCGCCGCAGCATTCTTGAACCCGTCTTCGATTCCAGCAGGACAATCGATCAGGACGTAGTCGAACCGTTCAGACAGCATGCTGACGATGGCCTGCATGTCCTCGGGCTTTAACCACTCGAGCATCCGTGGGTTGCCGGCGGGCAGCAGGGCGAGATTCGACTCCTGCTTGTGCTTCACCAAGGCCTGATCCAGGCGGCACGTTTCTGCCAGCACTTCCTGAGCTGTGTACACGATCCTGTTTTCCAGGCCGAGCAACAGGTCAAGGTTGCGCAGTCCGAAATCAGCATCCAGCACCACCGTGCGTGCACCCTGCCTGGCGAGGGCGATGCCGAGATTGGCGGTCAGCGTCGTTTTGCCAACGCCGCCTTTGCCTGAGCAGATCAGGATCGTTCGCGAAATCGTCACGGGGTCCCGTTTGGTGCGGTCACATTAATGGCTTCAACCGGCTGAAAAACTTTTCCGCTGATTCGTTTGATCATCCAGGAAGGGAGGCTGGGCCGGTTCGATGGCGATGTCCCCATCGCGAATGCAAGCCTGTTCCGCCTGTCCGGGCCATGGAGGTTCCTCGGGCCCACGGGCCACAAGATCGGCGATGCGCAGCTGCAACGGCCTCAGCTGCAACGCGATGATCCGAGCCGACGGAGATCCGGCGGCCCCGGCATGGGCGCGTCCGCGCAAGCGACCCCAAACGTAAACATCTCCTTTGGCTGTGACCGAGGCTCCTGGGTTCACATCGCCGATGATCAGCGCATGCCCCTCGCTGTTGAACTGATCCCCGGCTCGAAGTGTTCCCCTGTGAATTCTCAGGTCTCCGCGCCTGTCGGTGCTGTCGGTGTCTCCGTTGTCCTTTCCGGATTCCTGAATTGGCCTGTGGCTGCTCGGAAAGCCAAGAGCAGCGGCTCCGATCTGTGTTGTGGCGCAGTGGGTGATGACCTGCTGCACTGTGTAACCCTCGCGTGCAAGCGCATCCATGAGTTCAGTGAGCTCTCGGCAACCCATCGACCAGTCACCCAAGTGGAGGTCAACGGATCCTGCCGCTAGAAACTCACGTTGATCAGGGAGCCACTGACGCCAGTCACAGCTGCGCTGGGGCGGCAGGATCAGGACACGTCGGGCCCGAGCACGGGACGCAGCATTCATGGCCAGACGTTACCCCTGAGAAAGACGAACTTCTCGTCTCATCGTTGCCTTGAGTTCGGCGGCGATGTCTGGGGGGTGGATCAACCAGGCCGATTCTGCCGGTGTGGCCAGGCTGTTCACGAGTGCCGACTCCTGTTCAAGGGCCTGAAGGTTATGTCCATCCCAGAGCCGTAGACCTCCCCTGTAGGGGTGGTAGCCGTGGAGCTGATGCTGTCGAAGCCCGCAGCAGTAGCTGGGGTCAAGTCCGGCTGATTCCGACATCGTCTGTGCTGCAGCAAGCAGTTCCAGTCGATCGGAGGTTTGCAGTGAGCTCACATCCAGCGCTTTGAGCAGCCGGCGATTGAGAAAGCGATCGCACAGGCTTGCCAGGGGGGCGGGCGCTTCGGCTTGCCAGCGCTGCAGGTGATAGCCGACGCGCAGGTCGTCATTGGCGAGGTAGGTCTCAAGATCAAGCCGTTCGCACCCCCACAGCCAACGACGCATGGTGGAGTCCGCCCAGACGTGATCAGGGCCGAGATGGCGCGCTTCTTGAATGAGGCGCTCCAGCAGCCAGTTGCACATCACGTTCAAGCGGTGGTTGTAAACGCTGCGATACATCAGGTTGCGAACCACCAAGTAGTGCTCCACGGCCATCAATCCCTTGGGATGAATGGCCAGCTCTCCGTCAGGAGCAAGGGTCATGGCCGCAAGAATGCGGTCGAGGTCAAGCTGCCCATAGCGGGCGCCCGTGCTGTAACTGTCCCTCAGCAGATAGTCGAGACGATCACAATCCAGCTGGCTGCTGACCAGGGATTTGATCACCCCCCGTTCCGCCTGACCACGTTCGAGGAGATCCGCCACTGCATCAGCGGTCCCGGGCGCGTAGTGCTCCAGGGAATCTCGAATCTGAGCATGCTCCCGGATCACCCGTGCCGACCACTGCTCGTGGTGGGTGCCGAACATCTCTTCCCCGGTGTGGCTCAGCGGGGCATGTCCCAAGTCGTGCAGCAGGGCGGCGCCATAAAGAACACCCCGTTGCTGCTCGAGGGCTGGATCCTGCCTTTTGAGCTTTTCCATCGCCCGCCGGGCAATGGAAAACACCCCAAGGGAATGGGTGAATCGGCTTGATTCGGCTCCATGGAAGGTGAGAAACGCAGGCCCGAGCTGCCGAATTCGGCGCAAGCGTTGGAACGGCGCTGAATCCACGAGCGAGAGCACCATGGCTTCCGCTGGATCGCTTGCATCGAGGCTGATGCCTCGATGCAACGGGTCGTGGTACGTCCGGGATGCCATTAGGTCGGGTCCGGTGCCAGGTCCGTGCTCTCCAACGGCTGGGACTGATCGCCTGGATGGTCTTGTTCGATCAGCGCCTGAAGCACCCGCTCGGCGTCATTCAGCCAGCGATCGCCATCTCCCCCGGGGTTGAGCGGCTCCGGTTGGTCCAAAATCCGATCGGGTTGGATGCCCTGCCCTTGGATATCCCGTCCGCTCGGGGTGAGGTAACCCGCCACCGTGACAGCGAGACCGCTGCCATCGCTCAGGTTCGTGAGGGTCTGAATCAGTCCCTTGCCGAAGGTTTTGTCGCCAAGCAGTAGGGAACGATCATCGTCCTGGAGTGCGCCAGCGAGGATTTCGCTGGCGCTTGCGGTTCCACTGTTGACCAGGGTCACCATGGGCCCGCTGTACAGCTCCCCAGCGCCAGCCTGAATGGGGTCGGCAATGCCGTCGCGATTGCGTGTTTCCACGATCGGCTCCTGATCTAGGAACACATCAGCCACAGCCAGACCTGCACTCACCAACCCCCCGGAGTTGTTGCGGAGATCGAGCACGAGCCCCTCAACGTTCTTGTCAGAAAGCTCCTCAAGCGCTTCCCTCACCTGAGCAGGAACGCCTTCACTGAACTGCGTGATGCGCAGGTAGCCAAGGGTGTGCGCATCGCTGCGCAGGCGGCGTGTTCTCACAGGCCGCAGGTCAATGGTTCGTCGTTCCAGGCTGATCTCTTCGGGTTGGCCCTGGGGGGGCACCAATGTCACCAACACCTGGCTGCCCACGGCTCCCCGAAGACGCGCTGCGGTCGCTTCGAGCCCAAGAGCCTCGACCCGTTCGCCATCCACTTCAAGGATCTCTGTCCCGCTCACAACGCCGGCATCGGCCGCCGGTGAGCCCTCGAGTGGGGCAATCACGACGATGGAGTCTCCGTTCGCTGGATGTCCGAGCTGCAAGCCCACGCCACTGAGACTTCCTTCATTGCTGGCTTTCATCACCGTGTAGTCCTCAGGCCTTAGCAAGCGTGTGTAGGGGTCATTCAGAGGCAGCAGCATGGTTTCGATCGCGCTGTATGCCTGCTCACTGGTTTCGATGGTGTTTTCCAGGGCTTTCTGACGCAGCCGCTTCCAGCGGATCGTCTCGAACACTTCGGGGTCGACATAGCTTTGATTCACAAGACGCCAGCTCTCCACCACCAGCTGCTGCGCGTCGTTGAGGGCGAGGGCCTGAGGCACACACAGCAGGGTGACCAGGATGCCGATGAACAACCCAGATGCAAGGCGCTGCAATCGTTCTGTCATGCTGTTAACAGTCGGCAACATTGGCCTCATTCTTGCGCCTCTACCAAAGTGTCGCCGGTAGACTCTCGCAATCCAAGCTCGCAATTGAATGGCGAACTCCTCACCCGTCTACGACTGGTTCCAGGAACGTCTTGAAATCCAGGACATTGCTGACGACATCAGCAGCAAGTACGTGCCCCCGCACGTCAACATTTTTTATTGCCTGGGTGGCATCACGTTGGTTTGCTTCCTGATCCAGTTCGCTACTGGGTTCGCGATGACCTTCTACTACAAGCCCACCGTTGCTGAGGCTTACAGCTCTGTTCAGTATTTGATGACTGACGTGAGCTTCGGTTGGTTGATCCGCTCGGTGCATCGCTGGAGCGCCTCAATGATGGTGCTGATGCTGATTCTTCACGTGTTTCGGGTCTATCTCACCGGAGGCTTCAAGCGTCCTCGTGAGCTCACCTGGGTCACCGGTGTGACGATGGCTGTGATCACTGTGTCTTTTGGAGTCACCGGCTATTCCCTCCCTTGGGATCAAGTTGGTTACTGGGCCGTGAAAATCGTGTCTGGTGTGCCAGCTGCCATTCCAGTGGTGGGAGACTTCATGGTCGAGCTTCTGCGTGGTGGTGAGAGTGTTGGGCAATCAACGCTCACTCGCTTCTACAGCCTCCATACCTTCGTGATGCCCTGGTTGCTCGCGGTGTTCATGCTCATGCACTTCCTGATGATCCGGAAGCAGGGCATTTCCGGTCCGTTGTGATCCGTTTCAGTCTCTGATTGCTTTTGATCAGAAAATTCAGGTCTGTCTAAGGTCTTTTCATCTCCAGCTGATCCATGCACATTCTCAAGAAGCCGGATCTTTCTGATCCCAAGATGCGTGCCAAGCTCGCCAAGGGCATGGGGCACAACTACTACGGAGAGCCGGCTTGGCCGAATGATCTCCTCTACATCTTCCCTGTCGTCATCCTCGGAACCATCGCTTGTGTGGTGGGTCTTGCGGTTCTCGACCCAGCAATGCTGGGCGATAAGGCTGATCCCTTTGCCACTCCTCTGGAAATTCTTCCTGAGTGGTATCTCTACCCGGTCTTCCAGATCCTGCGCGTTGTTCCCAACAAGCTGCTTGGGATCGCTTTGCAGACTCTGATTCCTCTGGGTCTGATGCTTGTTCCCTTCATCGAGAGCTTCAACAAGTTCCAGAATCCGTTCCGCCGTCCAGTGGCCATGGCTGTGTTTCTCTTCGGAACCGTCACCACGATTTATCTCGGCATCGGTGCTGCTCTCCCCATCGACAAATCACTCACTCTGGGACTCTTCTGATCCCATTAACGATTGCATTGATTTCAAAGCCCGGTACAAGACCGGGCTTTTTTTGTGAGTGCGATCACTGTCTGGGTGTTATCGGTTGCTTCAGATGCCTGGTTTAGCGCTTGTCATCTTGATCTTGGTCTTCTTGGCGATCTTCCTGCGTGGGTTCATCCCAGGGCTCCCATCGATTTCAGTGTTGATGGCACTGGGTGCCGTGCTGGTGATCGTGAGTGGCGAGATCAGTCTGTTCAATGCTTTCAAGGCGATCAATCTGGATGTGATCCTCTATCTCTTCGGTGTTTTTGTTCTCTCTCAGGCACTTGAAGACAGCGGCACGCTTGCGCAGCTGGGGACCTTCGTTTGGGGGCGTGCCCAGACGGCTTCACTTTTGCTCGTGTTGGTGGTGGTGGTCGGTGGTTTGAGCGCCTCGCTGTTAACCAACGACACGGCGGCGATTCTTGGTGTCCCCTTGTTGCTTGCACTCACCACACACAACCAATTGCCGAGCCAACCGTTCCTGTTGGCGTTTGCTTACGCCCTATCGATCGGCAGTGTGATGAGTCCGATCGGCAATCCCCAGAATCTGCTCATTGCCACCCAGGGTGATTTGAATCGCCCCTTTGAGACGTTTCTTGGTGGATTGTTTTGGCCAACCCTTTTGTGCCTGGGTTTGGTGCTCCTCGTGCTGTGGATCCGCTTTGGGCGCCAGTTAGCCAATCATCGGGTGATCCCTGTCACCACGGGGCCTGTGGATCGCGCTCTTTCACGCCTCTGTTGGGCTGGATTGGTGCTTCTGCTGTTGGGCATCGGTCTCAAGCTGGTTTTGATTCGCGCTGGTGGTCTGTTTGATTTGCCCTTCGCGGTGATCGGACTTATTGCCGGTGCGCCAGTGCTTCTGTTGAGTCGACGACGACTGAGCACGCTCCAACGCATGGACTGGAGCACGCTCCTCTTTTTTGTGGGATTGTTTGTGCTGACTCAGGCAGTCTGGAACTCCGGGGTGTTTCAGTCCCTGCTTGAGCGCACACATGTTGATGTGCGCGGCATTCCACAGATTGTTCTGATCAGCAGCGTGGTCAGCCAGTTGATGTCCAACGTTCCTCTGGTTGAGCTTTATCTTCCGCTCTTGAATCAAGGGCCCGAGAGCCCTGCCCAGCTTTTGGCTTTGGCGTCTGGCAGTACAGCCGCGGGGACGTTGTCCGTGTTTGGCGCAGCCAGCAATATCATCATTCTTCAGTCGGCTGAGCAACGGGGCAGCAAGGCGTTCTCAATCATTGAATTCACGCTGATTGGGCTCCCACTGGGCTTGGCTTGTCTGGCGGTTTATGGGTTGTGGCTTGTCTGACTCTCGTGCGAGTCCGGATCCGGAACAGCTCCCTCATCGAGGTCGAGCAAGAGAACATCATCGGGATTAACCCGTAAAAAATGATGGAGGAGGAGAAAGCCAACGATGGTCCAGGTTTGATAGGTCCTTGATTGCTGTCCGACCCAGGTGCCCGTTGGACCATCGAAGTATTCAGCCCACTGTTGACGCGGCAACTGGTTGAGATGACTCCAGTAGCACTCTTCGAGCAAGGCTTTCATCTGCCCCATGAGCAACACATCAGCATGGGGGTGGCGGCGCTCATGCAACAGGATGGAACTGCCGAAAAACCAGAGAAGGCTGGGCCAGTGTCCACCGTTGTGGTAACTCCAGGGCCAGTTTTTGGGGTCAGACCCGGTTTTGTTCTGCCATTCCAGGCTTTCCATCGGGGGATGGCAAATGCGCATCGGCATTTCGGCCATCAGGTGATCACGGTTGTGCAGCGTCAGTCGGAACAGGGCGCGCTGTTGCGGTGCCGTGAGCAGTCCGAACAAACAGCCCAGTGAGTTGCCAAGACTGTAAAAACGGAAGTCGGGTCGGCCTGTGCGCATGTTTCCGATCAGGTACCCACCGCGGTTTTCAAGCCAGTCCTGCAGCCAGTCAGGAATCACCTGAGGCTGAACATTGAATTCGTTTTGGTGCTGGTTGTCTCCGTACTGCTCCGTAGGCCGGCGTCTCAGCACCTGCATGGTTTTGCTGGTGACCCAGTAATGCTTGAGCAAAAACTGCCGCAGGTCATGAACCCATTGCCGGGTCAGAACGAGCCGTTGATCCAGCAGTCGGCTGCTTTGGTGCTTTCGCCCGAGCTCCATCAGCTGGGCACAGCAGCGCAGTGATCCATAAAGGAGAACTTCCACTTCAAGCGGCGCTCCCCAAACGTCCATCGGACGATCAATCATGAAGGCACAGTCGGGTACGAACAGAACGGGTGTGCCTTCAAAGGTCGGGTGCAGCACGAGGTCGAGCAGCAGTTGCACGCCGCGCTGAACCGCTTGGCTGGAGGCAAAGTCCTCGTCCCCACTGGATTTCACGTACATCCAGCACAGCACGGGCCACCAAAGGCTTGCGTCAACAGATGTGATGCGACCAATGGAGCGCTGCCCGTAGTCGGCAATCAGTTGACCGTTCTCTTCGACAAAGCTTGTGGGGAAAACCCCTCGGGTCTGATACGTGGTGCTTTGGAGATCGAGGCAGAGACTCAGAAACTGCTTGACGACGTCGAAGCGCTTCTGCGTGAGCAGGTAAACCATCACCGGCACGTTGTCGCGCAGGAAGATCTCGCCGTAGTTGAGCGCTTCGTCGTGTCGTGGGTGTTCCAGGGCTGCGACGCTTCCGGCGAGGTGTCCGCGCACAGGAATCAGCGTGCGCTCGAAATGCTCACGGGCTTTCAGAACGACCTGATCCTCTTTGGAACTCGGGCGCACCCGTTGGTTCTGCTGGCTGAACCGTCCGGCCATGGTTCTCCTCCGGAGATCCCCGAAACCTAGTGATGACTCCTGTTCTCGCCAGTGGAAGCAAGTCTTGAGATGCCCTGAGAGTTTGGTAGTTGCGTGAATGGGGGTATGTGGTGTTATGGTTATGGACTGCGCGGGGGGCTGAGGCCCGAAGCGCAGCTTCTGAACAAGGAGAGCGAGAGCTTGATGTGTTCAGGAGTGCTTACAAGCCAAG
>NZ_JAHLZC010000007.1:0-5630 GCF_025128215.1 Synechococcus sp. CS-197
CAAGGGCTGCTGCACGATCATCGGCGGCGGTGACTCCGTGGCTGCTGTGGAGAAGGCCGGTCTGGCCGAGAAGATGTCCCACATCTCCACCGGTGGCGGCGCCAGCCTCGAACTGCTGGAAGGCAAGGTGCTGCCCGGTGTGGCCGCCCTCAACGACGCTGCCTGATCCCGAGCTAGCAGACGGTTTCACCCCCTCCCAAACAAACCCAGGTCAGCCGCTCCCTCGGGGGCGGCTTTTTATTGAGCGACATCACGGGGATCAAGCTTTCAGCAACAGGCCGAGCGACATCAACCCCGCGGCAGCGATCCAGCTGCCCGCCACACGCACCGCAATGCAAAAACTGGTGCTGCGGGTTGCCGCCACCTGAGCGCTGATCAACACCGACAGCAGCGCGACGGCACTGACCACCCCCAACACATCCAGGGGCAACCCGCTCGACGCGGAGGGCATCGTGAACCCATTGATCAGACCGAAGAGCAATCCTGAGCCCGCCACAGTGAAGGCCAGCACCTGAACAGACAGGCGCAATGACAAGGCCACCAGCACACCCACCGAGGTGAACAACACGGTGGAGAGCAACGCCAGCGTGAGATCCAGGCCCCAACGCTGACCCACGGCAAGCCCAATCCACCAACTCAACGGCAGAAGCGTCAGCAGCAGGCGACCTCCCTGGGGGCCCTGTTGACCCGCGAGCAACGCCAGCCCAAGCACGAGCAACAGATCCGACGGCGTCAGAAACAGGTGAGCGATGCCGTCATAAAAGCCGCCGAATCCGGTCTGCATTAAGTGAGCGAAGAGCAGCGGCATCACGCCCCTCCCACTTGAGCCAAAGACCAAACACCCACCACTGCGATCACGGCACCGACGACCTGAAGCAGGCGATGCCCCCAGGCCAGACGACGGGCTTCACCTAGGCCGATCCCCACCAGATGCAGCAAACCCGTGGCCCCGACAAACGCCAGGCTGAACAGCAGCGCATCGGCACCCTCCGGAAGCTCCACGCCATGGGCGTAACCGTGAAACAACGCAAACAGACCTACGAGCATGCCAGCTACCGCGAGCGGCAGGCGTTGCTGCAGCATCACCAACACCCCCAGCACCAGGGCCGACAGGGCAATGCCGGTCTCCACTCCTGGCAACGGCAGATCGAGCAGTCCCATGACGCCACCGAAGGCCATCACCATCGGAAAGGCCACGGGCAGCAGCCAGATCGCCGGCGCTCCCAACACCGCGCCCCAGAGTCCGACGGCCACCATCGCCACCACATGATCGATGCCGGTCACGGGATGGAGCAGGCCAGCCATCACGCTGCCAGCTCCGCCTTCCGGCACGTGGGCCAAGGCAGCAGACGGGAGCAGTGACAGCAGAAGAGCCAGCAGCAACCAACGCCAACGCATCTCAAACACCTCCTTTGATCAGGGACACCGTGGTCTCGATCGTCCAGTAAGCACCGGCACAACCGATAGTCCAGGCGGGCACGCGCCGGACCCAAACAGGCCAGCGGATCTGCAGCTGTCGGAACGCACGCTCAAGCGCGAGAACCAACACCACAAAAACGTCTTGACCAATCTCGATGCCCACATTGAACAGCAACAGGGCAAGCAGTAGTTCGTGGTGCGGCAAGCCCAGCTCCGCCAGGCCTCGGGCATACCCGAAGCCGTGCAACAACCCGAAACCACAGGCCACTACCCAAGGATGGCGGAGCGTGAAACTGGTCTGTCCACGCATAAAGCGCACCACTTCCGTACCGATAAACAAAATCGACAAGGCAATGGCCGCATTCAAGGGAGCGGCAGGCATCTGAACGATGCCGACGGCAGACACCGAAAGGGTGATGCTGTTGGCGAGTGTGAACGCCGTGACCGTTTTCAGCAGCATCCAGCCGTCACGAACAATCAGCACAAGACCCAGCAGCAGCAGCAGGTGGTCCACACCCAGCAGGATATGTTCGATGCCAAGGCGCAGATATGACCAGACCCCTGGCTGCTGATCGGCCTCGGAGGCGGTGGGAATGACCGCTTCGGGCTGCTCCGGCTGGATCAGCAGGGTCTGCAGGGCTTCCGTCTGCCACGGGCGCACCCGCAGCAGCACCTCCGTGCCGGCGGATGCCAACCCATCGATGCTGATCACGCGACCTTCCAAAGGCTCACGGCAGCTGAGCTTGGCCTTATACACAAGGGCCGTTGCCTCCTGGCGGCTGACGGGTGCACCTTGCAGCGCACAGTCGTCTGGGAAGCGTGGTGCGATCGGAAGCCGTTGCCCCTGCAGCAGCGGCAACTTCCAGAGCACCTGATACGTGCTGGCACCGGTGGCCTGAAGTTCGAGAAACCCAGGGAAGAGGTCATGAGCTGAAACCAACCGCGGCATCAAGAGGGCCGCGACCATCAGCAATGGCAAGAGCACACGACGCACCACGGTCAGAACTGGGGCAACCGCACGCTGTATCGAGCCAGCAGATTGCGGTAATAGCTCTCTTTATGGTTTTGCCGCTGCACGTCTTGCCAGTCACGCAAGACGCCCTCGCGCACCTGATCCAGAGGCGGAAGCTCACCGGGGGTGATGGACGACACACGCACCAGATGCATGCCGTAGGCCGAACTGATCGGACCGACCCAGCGGCCCTGAGGCTGTTGCTGCAGAGCGTCGGTGAAGGTAGTGCCGAACTGCGCCAGTAATTCGCTGCGGCGCTCGCCTTGCCAACTCGCTGAGGCCATCGCCAGGGGATCCCCTAAGGAGGACGGATCAGCTGCCGCATCAGCCTGATTGAGCTCAACCACCAACGCCTCGGCATCACGATTCAGCCGCTCACCCCGCCTGGAGGGATCGAGGAACACCTGCTGAAAGCTGAAGCGAGGCTCGCTGCTGAAACGTTCCGGGTGGGCCTCGAGATGCGCCTGCAGTTGCTGATCGCTGGGGGGTGTCAGTGGCTGCTCGCCATGGCTGACAAATTCCATTTTCTGGCGCAAACGGCGACGCACGATCGTGTCGTTGCGATCCAACCCCAGGGCCATCGCCTCACGCACAAACACTTCCGTGCGCACGTGTTCATCGAACAAGCGCTCCAACTCCTGCTGCGAGGGGGGGCGTTGCCAGGTGCGGGCGAACGTCTGCACCATCGCCACCGCCTGGTCGTTGCTGACGACGATCTCCCTGTCCCCCTTGGGAGCCATGGCATCCAAGACTCCCTGCAGGCCAAACAGGCCAGCACCGATGATCAGAAACGGAACGATCGGTTCCTGAACCAGCGTGCGCAATCGATCAGACCAACCCATCAGGAGGGGTTGTACCAAATCGGGCTGGTGTAAGCCCGCTCCTGACTGGTGTAGGGAGCCGTTTCAGGCATCTCGTCGTACAGGTTGTAGTTCTTGCGGTCATAGGCGAGCCAGGTCGGCGTGGGGATCTCCAGGACACGGACGTAATAGAAGGCCTTTTGCGTGGGGTCAAAAGCTGGATCCTTCCAATACCCGGTCAAGGTGGGAGCGCCAATGGTGTTGGTGTAGGTGGCCTCACGCTCGTTCACGCTCGAGCCAACGGATGGCACCTTGCCATCGGCACGAGGCTTGCGCTGACCCGGATCACTCCAGGAAACATCGAACACCTGTTCTTGAGTTTCACCATCGGCATCCAGCCAACCCTTGACCACCTGAATCCGATCGAGATTGGCGCCATCCGGATCTTTCCGGGCCTGAATCAGCAAGGAGGGAATCTGCCCCTCGCTGGCCGCCATCAGATCGCCACCCATCGGCACACCCTTGGCACAGACCCGCTTGGCCCAGTCCGCCGCCTTGAGCTCATCACCGGTGTAGTCGTAACCGCCGTACACACGGACGGTGAGCCGGGTGCCGCTGGTGCCGAACACCTCCTTACGGTTCATGGCATCCCAGAGCGCCGTGCGGGTGTTGCCCGAAGCCCACACCCCCGCCAAACCGGATGCACCGAGCTGAAGCGCCGTGAGGTCAAGGGACGGATCTTTCGACGACTTGATCAACACATCCTTCCAGCGTTCAGGGCTGGGCTCAAGCGCCGGGGACTTGCCCCACCAGTTATCTTCCGCTGTGGAGGGAAGGCTGGAGTGGGAGTCGGTGGAGCCGATCAAACCAAATTTGAACGGGTTCACACCGAGTTGCTGCTCCAGCTGAAGGCCCCGACGCAGAGCGGCACGGGTGTACTCGTAGGGGAGCATGTCCGGCGTCGTGGGCTTGATCCCGCCGAGATTGGAGTTATCAACAATGTTGAACCCGGCGAATTCATCTTCCGGCGAAAGCATCGGATGGGTTTCGCCGGTGCCCTTGGCCTGCGTCACCTCCACCAGAGGCTCAAAGCGATGGCGCATGCGGGCGTAGTCGGCATCAATCGGTTCGCCAGTTTTTTGGTGCCGCGGCAGAAACATCGTGCCGCTTGAGAGGTTGCCGTTGTGAGGGATGGCCAACACCCGCCCACCAGTTTTCTCCTCGTAGAAGTTCATGAAGCGCCAGAGATCCTCCACGTTCTCGGAATCGAAATTGGAGAACGGCAGGATCTGATCCACCAGTGCTTTGTTGTCGCGGAAGACAACCACCCGGTGGAGATTGCCGCCGCCGGGCTGACTCGTCCACTCGTAGCCGATCAGCGCTGTGAACTTGCCGGGATCGTTAAACCGCTCCGCCACCTCGGTGTTGTATTTCCAGACGTTTTGCATGAAGGACTCGTTGGAGATCTTCGCTTCCGATCCCTTGGCCATCTTTTGCACCAGCAGATAGAAAGCCTCGCGGCCCTGGCCAGCTTTGAGCATCTCGTTGAGCTGCTGGCCGAGAGACGACTTGAGCAGTTCAGGGTCGGAGTCCGCCAAGCCCTGAGCAAGGCCGAGGTTTTCGGCATGGTCTGCCACCACAAGAAAGTCGAGCGGTCGCTTTAAAGCCGCCTTCTGACCGGAATTGCTGGTGACCGTCTCACCCTTGGCAAAGCGATAGGCTTCCTCCAGCCCCAGCTTCGTCCCCGCCAGACCGGCGTCAGGCGACAACGCCGTATGGAGGTGGGTGTCACCGAAGTAAGCGCGGTTGCCACTGGCACACTGTGAGTCCTCGATTACCGCCGATGCCGCGCCCTTGGACTCCAGGGGAGTGCCAGGTCCACTGGCGCAAGAGGAAAGCCCGGAGGCCAGAGCCATCACCCCCGTCAGTGCCAGAGCACGAATACGCATTCAGTTGTCTTTGATCTAACCCCCTAATCCTGATCAGGGGGACAAGTCAGAGCAACAAGACAACGGCCAATGGCGCCCAAACTCTGCACTCCTGGGATCACCCACGACATTCCGACGCCGCCTGATTCGTTTCCACCCCCCCTGATATTAGCCGGTTCGCCAGGATCTGACTGCAATGGGCGTGAACCATGACCGGATCTGATCTCAAAGCACCCAGTCGACTCGCGTTCGTCGGCCTCGGTGCCCTTGGCCTGCCGATAGCCGCCAACCTGCACCGTGCCGGCTATTCATTGCAGGTGCACACCCGCAATCGCCACCACCCTGGCGGAACTCAGCGCCAAGGGCTGCTGCACGATCATCGGCGGCGGTGACTCCGTGGCTGCTGTGGAGAAGGCCGGTCTGGCCGAGAAGATGTCCCACATCTCCACCGGTGGCGGCGCCAGCCTCGAA
>NZ_JAHLZC010000008.1:0-108074 GCF_025128215.1 Synechococcus sp. CS-197
GCCACCGATGGCCAAGTAGGCCGTTGGAAAGAGAAGAATGCCGGACCAGCCGACAAAAACGAAGCGGTCGCGCTTGAGCCAGTCATCGAGGACGTCAAACCATCCCCGCTGAGGCGCGCGTCCTACAGCGATCGTCATGAGGGAGCTTCATGAAGCTTTACGTGCCGAGCCTAGTGGGCGCCGCCGGTTTGTGGGCAAGAAACCCGAGCAACACACCCGACATGAGTAGAAATGCCCAACGCTTCGCTGAACGCGCTGATTGGCGAAGATGGGTTGGTTTACGGGACTGATCTGTGTACGTGATTGAGCTGGCTCTGCGCATGAGCCCGATGCCCGTATCCGTGCAGAGGAAAGAGCACGATTCGGCCGAAGCCCTTTACCAACAAGTGCGCTCGGCCCTTGAGCAGGGCCAGCCACGCCTGCTCGAACTCTGCTGCGAAAAGGTGGAAGGCAAGCGCCTCAGCGTTCTCACCAGCGATCTACTGGCTGTCCAGATTTATGAGAAAACAGCTGCAAGCGGCGGCACGAAACGCCCTGGCTTTTCGTTTGAAGCTTGATCCTGATGCAGCCGGTTAATCAGGCCGACTCTGAACCAGCAGCACTTTGCTTTGACAGGGTCAGCTTCTGCTGGCCTTGCGGAACCAAGGCGCTCGATCGCTGCAGCATCGAGATCCAATCCCCCGGGCTCTGGATGCTGGTTGGCAGCAACGGAAGCGGCAAGAGCACCCTGTTTCGAATGATCTGCGGCTTGATCAAGCCGCAGCGCGGCCACATGCACTGCACTCTGCGGCCCGCATTGGTGTTTCAGAACCCCGACCACCAACTGCTGCTACCGAGCTGCGGCAGCGAACTTCTCCTCAGCCTGCCGCCCCACCTCTCACGATCCGAGACAACCAAGAGGATTGAGGGACTGCTCGAGCAGGTCGGGCTGGCTGGGATGGCCGGCCGGCCGATCCACACCCTGAGCGGCGGGCAGAAGCAGCGCCTCGCGATTGCAGGAGCTCTGGCCAGCGAGGCCAATCTGCTCCTCCTCGACGAGCCGACCGCCCTACTCGACGCGGCCAGCCAGGACGCCATCCTGGCGACGGTGCAACAACTCTGCCACCGCTCCAAAAATCCCTTAACTGCGCTCTGGGTCACCCATCGCCTTGGCGAACTCGATCACGCCGATGGCGCAGCGCGCATGGAAAAAGGACGCATTGGCGCTTGGGGCAGCGGGACAAGCCTGAGAAGAACACTCGAGCCTCTTGCGAGACGGAGGGGCTGAAGGGTAAGTTCTCTGGGTCACATTCCTCGGTAGCTCAGCGGTAGAGCGGTCGACTGTTAATCGATTGGTCGCAGGTTCGAATCCCGCCCGGGGAGTTTTTTCACCACACACCACAGCGCTTCGCTTGTGGTGTTTTTTATTGCCAGGAGAATCCGTCGGGAACAATTTTGTTTGACCGATTGAATTTCGTTACTTCAGCCGTACCGAAACCGAAGACTTCCTGAAGAGCTGAATGACTTGATTGGCACCGGCATTGCGCCCAACACGTTCTGCCGCAATGGGTTCAGGCTGATCCACACCTCAGACACCCTTTCCAGGAATCACTGCAAGGCCGAGAGAACCTTGAGAGAATCTGTCAAGCCACGACGCGGCATCACCACGTCTTCCCTAACCACCCGCCTGCGAGTCGATGAAGCCCTGCATCCTGCTGATCGAAGACGACCGGGATATGCGTGAGCTGGTCAGCGGCCATCTCGAGCACAGCGGCTTTGATGTGCAGAGCGCTGACGACGGCATCAAAGGCCAGGCCCTCGCCCTTCAGTACAACCCTGACCTGATCCTTCTCGACCTGATGCTCCCGAAAGTCGATGGTCTGACCCTGTGCCAAAGGCTCCGGCGTGATGAGCGCACATCTGCAATCCCGATCCTGATGCTCACGGCGCTTGGAGGGACCAAGGACAAAGTGAGCGGCTTCAATTCCGGAGCCGATGATTACCTCACCAAACCGTTCGACCTCGAAGAGCTTCAGGTGCGCATCAAGGCCCTCCTGCGCCGAAGCGACCGCGCGCCTGTGGGCACCTCCGGCAATCACCACGAGATTCTCAGCTATGGGCCTCTCACCCTGGTTCCTGAGCGTTTCGAAGCCATCTGGTTCGACAAGCCGGTCCGGCTCACGCACCTGGAATTTGAGCTGTTGCATTGTCTGCTCCAGCGCCATGGCCAAACCGTGGCTCCCTCGTTGATCCTCAAGGAAGTTTGGGGATATGAGCCGGACGATGACATCGAGACCATCCGTGTTCACGTGCGTCACCTGCGCACCAAACTCGAACCCGATCCTCGGAAACCCCGTTTCATCAAAACGGTGTACGGCGCCGGTTACTGCCTGGAACTTCCCACCGGCGCTCAGTTGGAGGGGCTCGAGGATGTCCTTGCCCAGGCGCGGCAGGATCGCGAACAAAACGACCAGAACAGCCGCGCAAGCGCCTGAGTCAAGAGCTCTGAACGCTGATCAAATTGAGCAGAGTCACCTCCCAGGCCAGGCGAGGCTGCACAAACGACAACAACTGCTGACGCAGGCGATTCAGGCGTTCAACGGGCACTCTGTCGAGCTGCTGTCGCCAGAGAACGGTTTGCCACCAGCTGATCAACCACAACTGCTGCTCACCCTCCAGTTGCTCGCACACATCCCGCGCCAGAGCAAGCGCATCGAGGGGCGTTTGCGGGGGATGCTTCAGGCGCTCCCGCAGGCCCTCCGGAATCGTGCCCCAAACACGCACGTGTTCGATCAGTGCACCAGGAGAGCCTGACGCCAGAGCGACAAGCTCAGGCTCAGCGGCAGCAACCTCCAGAGCTTGGTGGCCAGCAGCCTCGGGTAACTGGGCCAGCACGGTTTGCATCGCAGCATCGGGCAAGCGGGTGAAACGGATCTGCTGGCATCGGGAGCGGATGGTGGTGAGCAAACGATCAGGAGCAGCCGAAAGCAAGATCAACAACCCGTGACCAGGCTCTTCAAGGGTCTTGAGCAAGGCATTGGCCGCTCCCTCAGCCATCGCCTCCGGCTGCTCAAGAACCACCAGCCCTCGCGGCGACTCCAAGGGCTGTCGAGCCAAAAAGCGGCCGAGGTCGCGAATTTGTTCCAAGCGAACCTGGGGTGGAGTGCGCCTGTTGACACCGGCGGCTTCGGCTTCAGACCGGGAGATGAGACGCCCCTGATGGCTGTAGGTGGGCTCCACCCAAAGCAGGTCAGGGTGATTGCGCTCTTCAAGACGCCGGCGCTCTCTGGGGTCTGGGCCGCCACCCGTGAGCACCCCTTCCATGAAGCGCAGAGCGCCAAGCCGGCGACCCACCCCGTCAGGACCACTGAAGAGATAAGCCGGTGCCAAACGCTGGTGCGTTAACGCGGACTGCAACACCTGGGTGGCAAGGGGCTGACCCTGAAGATCAGCAAACAGCTCGCTGACCATCGGTTATCGCCTCCTGAGGGCAGCATGTCCTTCCAGAGCAAGACGAATGGCCTGATGCACCTCCTTAGGACTCAAAGCCGCAGGGATGCCAACCCAGCCCCGTTCTGCAGCCAGTTGCCTGAATCCATCGGCCACCCTGGCGAGGAAAGCCTGTCCCTCCGCCTCAATTCGGTCTTCAGTCCGCTCCTCCCGTCGGGCCATGCTCGCTTCAAGGGACAGATCGAGCCAAAGCGTGACATCTGGCACGAGTCCAGCCGTGGCAATCCGCTCCAAGTCGAGGATCAGGGCCCGATCCAAACCCCGCCCATCGCCTTGATAAGCCAGGGTTGAACCACTGAAGCGGTCGCTGAGCACCCAGTCGCCGCACGCAAGGGCGGGAAGGATTCGCCGTTGCACGTGCTGGGCCCGGTCGGCGGCATACATCAGCAGCTCGGCTTCCGGGCAAGGCGCCGCTTCATCAGGGGGATGAAGCAGCAGTTCACGCAGCGCGCGCCCCAGAGGGGTCCCGCCCGGTTCACGGGTGAGGTGCAACGTTGCCCCCTCAGGCATCAGGCCGCTATCCGGAAGCCATTCAGCGAGCTGTCGCAGCTGCGTGGTCTTGCCGCAACCATCGATCCCCTCCAGCACCAGAAAACGCCCTTTCATCGTTAAGGAAGCCTCAGGCTGAGAGCATTCACCACAACCGAGACCGAACTCAAGGCCATCAACAATGCAGCCAGGGGAGGTGAGAGAAGAATGCCGAAACCGGGCAGGAGAACCCCTGCGGCAACGGGCAGAGCGATGAGGTTGTATCCAAACGCCCAGATGAGGTTCTGACGGATCTTGCGCATCGTGCGTCGTGCCAGGCCGAGGGCTTCTGGCAAAGCCTCCAAGCGATCACCCATCAACACCAGATCGGCCGTGTCTTGAGCGATCTGGGTGCCTGTCCCCACAGCGATCCCCAAATCAGCGGCCGCCAGTGCCGGCGCATCATTGATCCCGTCGCCCACCATCGCCACGGGTTGCGACTGACGCCAACACTCCAGCCGTTCCAGCTTCTGATCGGGAAGCAGCTGCCAGGCCATCTCATCCGTCTGGATCCCTAGCGTCTGCCCCACCCGTTCCACGGCCTGGCGACGGTCACCGCTGAGCATGCCGAGGGATAACCCCTGGGAGCGCAGGCGCTGCAAAGCCGTCACGGCATCGGGACGCAGACGATCATCGATGGCCACCAGGCCGATCGGCCGATGGCCCAGGCTCACAGCCACCAGGGACTGTCCACCGGTCTGGGCGGCTTCAACCGCGTCCCGCTGGTGAGCGGGCCATTCGACGCCTTGGCTCCGCAACCACTCCAGGGATCCGACCCGCAGCGGATCCGGAGCGTCCGCGAGTGTTCCCTCCATCCCTGCTCCCGGAACCGTTCGACTGTCTTGAACCGGAAGCAGAGGAAGGTTGAGACGCTGTGCCTCCTGGAGGAGAGCATGGGCCAGGGGATGGCGACTGGTTTGCTCGAGGCTGGCCGCCAGCTGAATCGTGCGCGATGGATCATCACTCATGAGCACCGCTTCCACCAACGGCCTCCCCAGCGTGAGGGTGCCCGTTTTGTCGAACACCACCCGCTCGATCTCAGCAGAACGCTCGATCACATCACCACCACGGAAGAGCCAGCCCTGGCGGGCTGCCAACCCCGACGACACGGTGATCACCGTGGGGGTCGCCAAACCAAGCGCACAGGGGCAAGCCACCACGAGCACCGCGATCGCCAACTGCAGACCCAGCCCGAATGGCGTCTGGGCAGCGGCACCAAGGGACTGATGAACGCCATGCCCATGGCCATGGTCCATCAGCACCACAGGAACCTCCAGAACCTGCGGCCACAGGCTGCTGCCGATCAGCCACCAGAACAAAAAGGTGAACAGCGCCAGCGAGACCACGCCGTAGCAGAAGCGTCCGGCCACCCGATCGGCGAGCCCTTGGATCGGCGCTCGCCGCGCCTGAGCCTGTTCCACCAAGGAAATGATGCGGGCCAGGGCCGTTTCACGACCCACCCGGCGCACCTCCATCACCAGGGTGGCCTCGAGATTGAGACAACCGGAACTGAGCTCCGTTCCTGGGCCGGCATCCACGGGCAACGGCTCTCCCGTGAGGCTGGAGAGATCCACCGCCGAATACCCCTCCTCGATCACACCATCCACCGGGATGCGATCGCCGGCGAGCAGCTCAATGCGTTCACCAGGCCGCAGCATCTCCACCGGTACGTCGCGCACGCTGCCATCGGCCATCACAAGCCGTGCCGATGACGGTTGCAGTGCTGCCAGTTCCTTGAGGGCACGACCGGTGCGCCGACGGGCCCGTTCCTCAAGAAAACGCCCGAGGAGCACAAAGCCCAGAAGCATCACAGGCTCATTGAAAAAACAGGGCCAGCCCACCGCAGGCCACACCAGGGCCACCACGCTGGCGATGTAAGCGCTGCCCACACCCAGGCTGACCAACGTGTCCATGCTGGGGACGCCACTGATGGCCGCGGCCCATCCACTGCGCAGGATGGATCGTCCCGGTCCGAACAGAGCGACGGTGGCCAGTCCCGCATGGAACGGCAGCGTGCCGATCAAAGGCAACGAGAGCGTTCCCGCCTCAGCCAGATGGCCGAGCACAGAGAGAAGCAGGAGCACCAGGGCCACCATCAGCTGACGCCACTGGTTCCACCAACCCCAGGCCCGGTCGGGCTCCGCGTTGGCGCTCAACACACCACTCTGGCGCGGCTGGGCTGAAAACCCCCTGCTGCGCAAGGCCTCGAGAGCCCCCTCCAGCGCCTGCTGGGGATCCAGAGCCGCGGGATCCAGGCGCAGCCAAGCACTGCGCGTCACCAGGTTGACGCTGGCTTCCTGCACTCCAGGCTGATCCTGAAGGGTACGTTCAACGGCGCGCACACACCCGCCGCACTTCATTCCCTCCACATCCAGCAGCACCACCTCGGCGCTTGATGAGGGGGGGCTCTCAGTTGATGACGATGGGGACACGGCGACGGATTCCATCAACTCACGCTAGGCATCACCCGTTGGGTTCAGGATGGATTGATCCGTTCTGCTCTTCGTGCCCCGCAGCAACCGCAACGACAACTTCATCGACAAGAGCTTCACGGTGATGGCTGACCTGATCGTGAAACTGTTGCCGATCAACGCCAGAGCAAAGGAGGCCTACGTGTATTACCGCGATGGGCTCTCCGCTCAGAACGACGGCGACTATGCGGAGGCTCTGGAGAATTACGAGGAAAGCCTCAAGCTCGAGGAGAACCCCATCGACCGGGGCGAAACCCTCAAGAACATGGCCATCATTTACATGAGTAATGGTGAAGAAGACCGGGCTCTGGCGACGTATCAAAAGGCCCTGGATGAAAACCCGAAACAGCCGTCGTGTTTGAAGAACATGGGGTTGATCTTCGAGAAACGCGGACGCACCGCCGAAGAAGAGGGTCGCCGTGACGATGCCGACGGATGGTTTGATCAAGCCGCCGAAGTGTGGACGCAAGCCGTGCGCCTGAACCCCGGCGGCTATCTCGACATCGAAAACTGGCTGAAGTCCACTGGCCGCAGCAATGTGGACGTTTACTTCTGATCGCCACCCTGCTCAATCGTCATCGCCGGGATTCACTCCCAAACCAAGAACGAGAGCTTCAGTGATCGATCCCGCTTCGAGCAGAGCGAGATCGAGACGTGCTGCCAAAGGGCCCAGGCCGCTGCCCCTCGGGACCACAGCACGGGTGAAGCCGAGACGCACCGCTTCCTGCAGGCGCAGTTCCAGCTGTCCCACCGGCCGCAGCTGACCACCCAGGCCCAATTCCCCAAGCAACACCGTTCCCGCAGGGAGGGTGAGATCGCGATAGCTGGCCACCACAGCCGCGGCCACGCCGAGATCAGCCGCGGGCTCCTCCACATCCAGTCCACCCGCCACGGCCAGATAGCAGTCGAAGCGCGACAAGGGCAAGCCCATGTGTTTTTCGAGCACAGCGAGGATCTGATGCAGACGGTTCACAGCGATGCCTGTGGCCGTGCGGCGAGGACTGGCGTAACTGGTGGTGCTCACAAGAGCCTGCAAATCCACCACCAGCGGACGGGTCCCCTCGCAAGCCACGATCGTGGCCACACCGCTAGCTCGTTCGCCGCTGAGAAACAGTTCGCTCGGATTACCCACCTCGGCCAGACCCTGCCCCCGCATCTCAAACACACCCAGTTCATGGGTGGCGCCGAAGCGGTTCTTCACCGCCCGGAGCAAACGATGGCTGGCAAAACGATCACCTTCGAAGGTGAGCACAGCATCCACGAGATGTTCCAGAACCTTCGGGCCAGCCAGGACCCCTTCCTTGGTCACGTGGCCCACCAGCAGCAGGGCGGTGTTCTGACGCTTGGCCACACGCTGAAGCGCGGCCGCACACTCCCGCACTTGGGCCACGGAGCCAGGAGCACTGGAGAGATCGCCGTCGTGGAGTGCCTGAATGCTGTCGATGATTGCCACATCCGGCTGCAAGGCTTCAAGCTCCTCCAGGACCAAATCCAGATCGGTTTCCGCCAAAAGCTGCAGATCACTGGGATCTGCGGTGAGCCGCTGCCAGCGCAACTTCACCTGCTGGGCCGACTCCTCTGCAGACACATAGAGCACGGACCGATCGCTGGCGATGGCCGACGCACTTTGCAGCAGCAGGGTGCTCTTGCCAATCCCAGGATCACCACCCACCAGAACCAGTGAACCGGGAACCAGCCCACCACCGAGGACGCGATCCAGTTCCCCATACCCACTGGACAGCCGCTGCAGCGGCTGATCGCCAAGGGCGGCCATTGACATGGACCGGCGTGCCTGAGGTCCGGCACCTGGATCAGCGCCAGCGCGGCGGCGCCGGGAATCCTGCTTCGGGGCGGATTGCTCCACGAGAGAATTCCAGCTACCGCAGCTGTTGCAGCGACCAAAAAACTGCCGCGTCTGCGCTCCGCAGCTCTGGCAGACGTAAGAAGTGGACGGACGGGGCACGTCGAATAGTGAAGAAAGTTGGCGTTGCGTGAACAGAACGGCGTTCTGTTCGCCTATTTGTGTCCCATAACTTGAAGCATTGCCGGCGACATGACGGCCTCAGCCCCTACCAAGGAAACCATTCTCGTAGTGGACGACGAGGCCAGTATCCGCAGGATCCTGGAAACCCGCCTCTCGATGATCGGCTACAACGTCGTCACCGCTTGCGATGGCACGGAGGCCCTGGAGTGTTTCCAGGAGTGCGAGCCGGATTTGGTCGTGCTCGACGTGATGATGCCGAAGCTTGATGGCTACGGGGTCTGTCAGGAGCTGCGCAAGGAATCGGATGTGCCGATCGTGATGCTCACTGCGTTGGGTGACGTGGCTGACCGCATCACCGGGCTGGAGCTGGGAGCCGACGATTACGTGATCAAGCCCTTCAGCCCCAAAGAATTGGAGGCCCGAATCCGCTGCGTGTTGCGCAGGGTGGAGAAAGAACACGCTGCCGGTATCCCCAACACCGGCTTGATCAAGGTGTCGGATCTCAAGATCGACACCAACAAACGCCAAGTGTTCCGGGCCGATGAACGCATCCGCCTCACAGGAATGGAATTCAGCTTGCTTGAACTGTTGGTGAGCCGCTCAGGCGAACCCTTCAGCCGTGGTGAGATTCTGAAGGAGGTCTGGGGGTACACCCCAGAACGACACGTGGATACCCGCGTGGTGGATGTTCATATTTCCCGTCTTCGTTCCAAACTGGAAGACGACCCGGCCAATCCCGAGCTGATCCTCACAGCCCGAGGAACCGGTTACCTGTTCCAGCGCATCGTCGATTCCGTTGCCTCCGAAGGACCCTGAGCTGAACCCGGCCTCCACACCGCGGACGAAGCCGCGCCGCTCCAAGGCGGTGCGCCGTCTGGTGATTTGGTACAGGCGCAATGCCGCCGTGACCAGCCTTGTGGGCACGGCGACGACCTCGGCCAACGCCGCAGGCTCCATGGCCGGTTCCGTGACCTCCATGGCCGGATCCATGCTGCAACCGGTGATGGATCCCCTCCGCCGCCTTCAAGGAGGTGTGCCCGGAGACGACATCGAGATCAACGACCAAGACCGGATTTGGGTTGCAGTGGATGGCATGGGCGGCGACCACGCCCCCGGGCCAATCCTGGAGGGATGCCTGCAGGCGATCGAACGCCTGGCCGTGCGCATTCGCTTCGTCGGCGAAACCGATCGCGTTCTGGAAGCCGCCGCAGCCTCAGGCCTGAGCGAAGCCTTGAACGCTGCGATGGATGCCGGCCACCTCGAACTGATCCTGAGTGGTCCGTCCGTGGAAATGCACGAAGAAGCCACGGTTGTGCGCCGGAAACGCAACGCCAGCATCAATGTGGCGATGGATCTCGTGAAACGTGGCGAAGCCCAGGCGGTGTACTCGGCTGGAAACTCTGGAGCCGTGATGGCCTCCGCCATCTTCCGGCTGGGGCGCCTCACAGGAATTGACCGGCCAGCCATCGGCGCCCTCTTCCCCACCAAAGACCCAGGACAACCGGTTCTGGTTCTCGATGTGGGCGCCAACATGGATTGCAAGCCCTCCTACCTGCATCAGTTCGCGCTGCTCGGCAACATCTACAGCCGCGACGTGCTGCAAGTGGCGCAGCCCAGAATCGGGCTACTCAACATCGGCGAGGAAGAGTGCAAAGGCAATGATCTGGCACTCAGCACCTTCGCGCTTCTGAAAGAGGAATCCCGCTTGCACTTCGCTGGCAATTGCGAAGGCCGGGACGTGCTCTCTGGAGACTTCGACGTGGTGGTGTGCGACGGCTTCACCGGCAATGTGCTGCTCAAGTTCCTTGAATCCGTGGGCAGCGTGCTTCTTGGTGTTCTGAAAGCCGAACTGCCGAGAGGCCGCCGCGGCAAGGTTGGCTCAGCGTTTCTGCGCAGCAACCTCAAACGCATCAAGAAGCGCCTGGATCACGCCGAACACGGCGGTGCGCTGCTTCTCGGCGTGAACGGCATCTGTGTGATCGGCCATGGCAGCAGCAAAGCGCTGTCCGTGGTCAGCGCCCTGCGTCTGGCCCATTCAGCCGCAAGCCATGGCGTGATGGAGGATCTCGCTGCGCTGAGCCAGCAAACCGCGGTGAAGGCCTGAACGGCCTCCTGCCGGACTGTGGTTGACTGACGCCACCTGCTTGGATCTTCTCTTGGCTGGACAATCACCGCCGGTCCTGGGCGTGGGCCTGATCGGCAGCGGCAGCGCCCAGGCAGCACAGGTGATCAGCAACGATCAGCTCAGCCAACGGGTGGACACCAACGATGAATGGATCCGAACCCGCACAGGCATTGGGCGTCGCCGGGTTAGCACTGCCGATCAGACCTTGGTCGACCTCGCGGCAGAGGCAGGTCGAAGCGCCCTGACCATGGCCGGTCGCTCCCCCCAGGATCTCGACCTCATCCTCCTGGCCACGTCCACCCCCGATGATCTGTTCGGTTCGGCCCCGAGGGTGCAGGCCGAACTCGGCGCGACCAATGCCGTCGCCTTCGATCTCACCGCCGCTTGCAGCGGTTTTCTGTTTGCACTGGTCACCGCAGCGCAGTACCTGCGAACGGGTGCGATGCGCCGTGCGCTGGTGATCGGTGCAGACCAGCTCAGCCGCTTCGTTGACTGGGACGATCGCCGCAGCTGCGTGCTGTTTGGAGATGGCGCTGGAGCCGTCGTCCTCGAAGCCAGCGATGAGGACGGACTTCTTGGTTTTCTGCTGCACAGCGACGGGGCGCGTGGTGCGGTCCTCAATCTTCCGGCCAATGACACGTCCGCTCCCCTCATCGCTGGGGCCGAGCACCGTGCCGGGGGGTATCGCCCGATCGTGATGAACGGCCAGGAGGTCTACAAGTTCGCAGTCCGCGAGGTCCCTGCCGTCCTCCAGTCACTCCTGAAGCGCTGTGACGTCTCAGCTGATCAACTCGATTGGCTCCTGCTCCATCAAGCCAACCAACGCATCCTCGATGCCGTTGCTGATCGACTGTCGGTGCCCGGCGCCAAGGTTCTGAGCAACCTGGCGGCGTACGGGAACACCTCGGCAGCCACCATCCCGTTGATGCTCGACGAAGCGGTGCGCGATGGCCGGGTCAGCTCCGGCGATCTTCTGGCCAGCAGCGGCTTTGGCGCGGGGCTGAGTTGGGGAGCAGCCCTGCTTCGCTGGCAGGGGCCCACGTAGGCTCCAGCAACGCTTGCGCCGTTGAGAATGTCGATCGCCTGGGTGTTTCCTGGTCAGGGGTCTCAGAAAGTCGGAATGGCTGATGCGGTGCTCAGCCTCCCTGGCGCCGAAGAGCGCTTCGCCTTGGCGTCGAGGCTGCTGGGTCGTGATCTGCTGGCGATTTGTCGCGGCGAGGCTGGAGACGGGGATGATCCCGTTGATTTGAATGACACGCGCAACACCCAGCCCGCGCTGTTCGTGGTCGAATCGCTGATCGTGGATGAGTTGCGGCGGCAGGGGCGCGAGCCTGCGCTCGTCGCCGGCCACAGCCTCGGTGAACTGGTCGCCCTCTATGCCGCTGGGGTCTTCGATGCCGACACCGGTCTTGAACTGATGCAACGCCGGTCTGAGTTGATGGCCGGCGCTGGCGGCGGAGCCATGGCCGCCGTGATCGGATTCGAACGCAGTCAGCTCGACGAACTGGTCAATGCAACGGAAGGGGTGGTGATCGCCAACGACAACAGTGCAGCCCAGGTGGTGTTGTCAGGCACAGCTGACGCTGTGGCGGCGGTTGGCGACGCCCTCACCTGCAAACGGGTGATCCCCCTGGCTGTGTCGGGTGCCTTTCATTCGCCCTTCATGCAAGACGCGGCGGATGCCTTCTCGCAGCACTTGAACGATCTGGCCTTTGAGGATGCGCGCGTCCCTGTGCTGAGCAACACGGATCCCACCCCTTGCGTGGATGCGGTTGAACTCAAGCGCCGCCTGCACCGCCAGATGATCACAGGCGTCCGCTGGCGTGAAACCATGCTGGCGATGGGCGAAGCCGGGGTGGAGACCCTGGTGGAAGTCGGTCCAGGGGCTGTTCTCAGCGGATTGGCCAAACGCGCCATGCCCGGGATCACGCTGTCTCAGCTCGCTGGAGCCGACGATCTCGGTCTCTGAACGTGAGCAATCTTGAGTTGCAGGATCAAGCGCCAGGGCCGCTGGTTCTGACGCCACGCCCGAGTCTCGCCTACCGGCTTGTGAGCGCAGCGTTGGTGTTTCCGCTCTACCGGCTGCTGTTCCGGGGGAAGACCCATGGGAACGAGCGAGTCCCCTTGCAGGGGCCTTTGGTGGTGGTGGCCAATCATGGCTCCCATCTCGATCCACCCTTGTTGGGGCACGCCCTGGGGCGCCCGGTGGCGTTCATGGCGAAGGCGGAACTCTTCCGGATTCCCCTTCTGGGCCCCCTGATCCGGGCCTGCGGGGCCTACCCAGTGAACCGTGGAGCCAGTGACCGTGAGGCCATTCGCACCGCCACAGCCCGCCTGCAGGAAGGATGGGCCATTGGCGTGTTCCTCGATGGAACGCGCCAGCCCGATGGCCGCGTCAACCAACCCATGCCCGGAGCGGCCCTGCTCTCCGCTCGCTCAGGAGCACCGCTACTGCCCGTGGCCATCGTGAACAGTCATCGGGCCCTGGGCACGGGGCGAAGCTGGCCCCGGCTGGTGCCCCTGCAAATGCGCATCGGCGAACCGATCCCTGCCCCTGCCAGTCGCCGCAAACCCGACCTGGAGGCCGCCACCCTCGAACTGCAACGCAGGATCAACGCCCTGCTCGATCAGGGCTGAGCAAACAGTCCGGGCCATTGCCTGCGCACCCAGGGCTTTAGATCACGGCCCGTGAGCACCCATGCCAAGGCTCTGAAACCATCACCCCATCGCTTTCCCATACTTTCCATGCGGCACTGCTCAGCACAACTCACCGGCACGCCCGTCAGGCGAATGCCGCGGCTACCGGCAACCACCCCTCCCACCAGCAAAGCGCGGGGCAAGTGATCCTCACTGGTCACCAACAGCACATGCTCAACCCCCTCAGCCTGCAGCTCATCCACCAATGAGGTGAAATTGCCAAGCGTGTCCTGGGCCCGGTAATCGAGGCGCACCTCGTTGGTTCCAAGTCCCTCATGCTCCATCAACCACCTGGCGTACTCAGGATTGGTTCCACCGCTGACCACCAACGGCAACGCCAGTCGACGAGCCAGGCGTAATCCGATGCGCTCTCGTTCGGCATCACCACCCAAGACAAGAATGCGTTGCGGGTCCTGTCGGGTGAGCGCTGCCTTAGCAAAAGGCCGCAGGGGCGTCGCCATCGCGGCCCCACCAATCAACGCTGACACCAGCAGAAAGGAGCGGATGCCGTGGCCCATCAAACGGATCCCACAGGAGAGGTGGGGTAGATCGGCAGCACGGAGTCCCAGGGCCCCAAAGCGTCACTGGCATGGCGATCCACGCAACAGCGCAGCAGCTGCAGCACATCGCACGCCACATCGACAGCCATGGTCAGCGCTGGAGCCGGCTGATCTGCCGCTTGAAGCAGCGCAGGATGCTGCAACTCCCTGAAATCAAGGTCTGCGCAGGTTGCGTTGTCTTGATTCCAGCCGTCGCGCACCTGATAGCGACCTGCAACCCGGCCGCGCCGAGGTAGATCCTGAATGATGGAGAACGGTTCTCCACGCTGTGGGGCGGGAAGCGTCAGCTGAAGGCGCGGAGCCATCAGCGCAAAGCTGCTCACCCCATCGAGGGGACATTGGAGCTGCTGAGCCAACGTGCGAGCCAGCACGACCGTGAGCCGGGTTCCTGTGAACCCCCCGGGCCCAGTCGCCACAGCGAGGCGACGGATCCCAGGCCACTCGGACGCGGGCAAGATCTCGTCCAACACGGAGGGCAGCGCATTCGTCAGCGCACGCCCCATGGGACGGCAGACAACCTGAGCCGCGCTCAGGGGTGCTTGGGCAGACACCACCGCGATGCCCAGGGTGTCCGTTGAGCTATGCAGGGCCAGCAGCCAGTCGCTCATTGAGGCACCTCCTCACCAGGGCGCAGGCGCGCCCATCGTCCTTGATCGAGGCTGAAGCTTCCGCAGGCGCGCACATCCCACTCAACGCCGACCTGCCCGTGGGGGAGATCCTGCACACTGATGTGAATCCTGGGCTCAACAGGCTTCATCGGCGGGGCCTCACAGAGATGGGCAGCACCATGCTGACGCTCGACCGCGTGATAGGCCTGACAACGATCGACCCAGCGGCAGTCCACACAGATGCACATGCCCAATGGTTCCAGTGCGGACTCCATTTTGACGGTGAGCCCAGAGCAACTGACTGATCTGCTCTGGCGCCGACTCGAACCGGAGCGATGGCCCCTCAAGCCCTCTCAGCTCCCTGAAGGGGCAGTTCTGGTGGGCGGAGCGGTTCGTGACGGATTGCTGAATCGATTGCCTCCATGTCCGGATCTTGACCTGGTGGTTCCGGGTGCGGTGCTGGGCACCGTCCAACGCTTGGCGAGGGAGCACGGTGGCGCGTGCGTGGTGCTGGACGAGCAGCGGCAGATGGCTCGGCTGGTGCTGAAAGGCTGGACGATCGACTTCGCCAGGCTTGAGGGGGAAGACCTCACCGAGGATCTGTTCCGTAGGGATTTCAGACTCAACGCCATTGCGCTGAGCCTGTCGCACCCCCAGCAACTGATCGATCCCACAGGAGGACTTCAAGATCTTCAAGACGGGCTGATCTGTGCCATCCGGGAAAGCAATCTTCGCGACGACCCCTTGCGCCTGCTGCGCGCACTTCGCTTGATGGCCGAACTGGAGATGCGCATTGATACCGACACCTTGGCCATGGTGAAAGCCAATGGTGCATTGCTGACGCGTTCGGCCCCGGAACGCATTCAGGCCGAATTACTGAGACTCGTGGCCGCTCCTGCTGCCGATGCGGCGATCACGCTCCTGCAGTCCCTGGACCTTCTCAAGCCATGGAGTGCGCCCGGTTGGCAGCACTCGCACGTCAACGCAAGCCAACCACTGCGCGCAGCCTCCTCCATGACCTTGGAAGAGCAGAGCCTGGCCCTGCCTCTGGCTCGGCTCACCGCCCTACTCAGCGATTCAGGACTGAGGTCCCTGCGCTTCAGCCGACGACAGATTCAACGTTGCGCCAAGCTGCGCCAATGGCAGGAGCGCTGCGCTCATGGGGACAGCAGCAGCTTGGATGAGATGGAAAGGCTGCGCTTGCACCAAGACCTTGAGGCTGATCTTCCAGCCCTGGTTTTGTGTTGGCCAGAGCAGCACAGAGACCGATGGATGCAGCAATGGAGGAACCCGGAGGACCCGTTGTTCCATCCCCGTTCCCCCTTGGATGGGGACACCCTCCAGAGCGAGCTCTCTCTCAATCCGGGCCCAATACTCGGTGCCTTGATCCTGCACCTCACGACCGCGCGCGCCTATGGTCGTGTTTCATCCCGTGAGCAGGCCCTCGACGAGGCCCGCCGATGGCTCCACCGGCCTCCTTCGACAAGCGAGTTGAGCAGGCGCTGTGATTAACTGCCATGGCAGCGACGACAACGATCGGCCTGACACGCAGTTTTCCGTTTTTCTTCCCCGTTTCATGAGCGTGCGTCTTTACATCGGCAATTTGCCGCAGAATTTTGAAAGCAAAGAGCTTGAAGCTCAGCTCACCAGCGTGGGAGAAGGCGTTCGCTTCAAAGCGGTCTTTGACAGGGAGACTGGAGCATGCCGCGGGTTCGGTTTCGCCAACATCGACGATGAAAAGGTCGCCGATGCCGTGATCGAACAGTTCAACGGCAAGGAGTTCAACGGCAACAGCCTGCGCGTCGAGCGCTCTGAACGTCGTGACAACAATGGTGGCGGTGGTGGTCGCCGTGCCGGACAAAATGGAGGAGGCCACGCTCCCGGTTCAGCCCGCAAAGCTGTCAACAAGGTGGTTCACAGCGATGCCAAAGCTGAGGATGGCCCCGATCCCCGCTGGGCAGGCGAACTGGCGAAATTAAAAGACTTACTTGGCAATCAAAAAACTGCCGTTTGAGATTTCCACAAGGTCAAACATAAAAAAGAGGTCCAATTGGGCCTCTTTTTTTTTGCGTTTAAAACAACCAAAGCCAGGCTGCTAGGGCAGGAAAGCTGCAATCGCGATCACGCTTGCAAAAATACCAAGAAACAAAAATCCCATTTTTGTCATATTGGCTTCATGATCGTCCACACCTTCGTCGATGGCGTCCTTCATTTCAGACCTGAAGGAATCCATCGCTTGATCGATTTCGCTGTCCGCTTGTTTTCTTGACATGGGAGGAAGGGTTCAAAGGGAAAGGAAATAAAACTCGGTTACGCCGAACTGGGCTGGGCTTAGCCCCTGTGGAAGAACCAATAGGCGCCCACAGCCAGGACGACCAGCAAAATAATTGGCACTGCGATCGCAGCCATTCCATTGTGGCTCTTGAGGACCCTGGATTCGTGGGCGACGACCGCATCGCGAATGTTCACATGCATTTCCTCTCGCAGGCGCTCGAGATCTGAATCAATCGAGGCATCGTCATAAAGAGAGCGCAGATGCTCAAATGTGGACTTACCAAGAATCAGGCTCTTTTCAGGCTTCTCGTAAAGGATTTCCATGAGCTCCTCCTTGGGGATCTCCACGATCTGGGAGGACCGTGCTGCGCGGGCATTGGCGATCCGAGGTCGGCTGTCGATGATCTCAACTTCTCCGAAAACGTGACCAGGACCATGGGTCTCGTCCACACCTTCTCCGGTTTCCGGATACAGGGTGGTGATTTCTACCGATCCGGATTTAACGAGGTAAATCGAAGCGCTGTCTTGATCAGCCCTGTAGATGTAATCGCCCTGTTGAACCGCAAATCGACGCACGGGTTGTCACGGAAATTGCGACCACCTTATCCGCACATGCATTAAGGTGCAGCGCCAGTAAACACCCATGTGTCAACGATGACAGAGCAGCCCGCAAGACGCGGCGTCATCCGCGGCACGTTGATCGCCCTTGGAGTGGTTGCCGCTGGCGCCATCGGCTGGAACGTCTTCAAACCCAAGCCAGTCCCTAAAGCTGTTGTGAGTCGTCCTCAGCAGGTCACGGCTCTCGGGCGCCTGATGCCCACAGGGGGGCTTGTTCCAATCTCCATTCCAGCAGGAACGGCTGGGGGGAACGAGGTGGTTAAGGAGTGGTTTGCAGGGGAGGGTGAGCCGATCCGCAAGGGTCAAGTTCTTGTGAGGCTCAGCAGCTTTCAGGAGCTTCAGGCCGCCGTCGTACAGGCCCAGTCCAAGCTTCAGAGCACGGGAGCGTTGCTTCCTTTTCTCAAGATCAGTCAAAGCCGAGGCAAGGAGCTGTTCCAGGGAGGCGCCATCTCCGAAGAGGAGCTCGCCAAAACAACGGCGAGCATTTTGGAAAAGCAGGCTGACGTCGAGGCAGCACGCGCCTCGCTCGTGCAGGCCAAAAGTCAGCTGAAAGCTGCAGAGGTTCGCTCACCACTAGATGGTCGCCTGATCAGGATTTACAGCTGGCCAGGCATGAAAGAGAGCGAGGAAGGACTTGCAGTGATTGGCCGCACCGGCTCGATGCAAGCATGGGTTCAAGTGTTCCAAACTGACGTTGAGCGCTTGCGGATCGGACAAAAGGCCTCGATCACCGCTGAAACAGGAGGGTTTCCCGGAACAGTGCAGGGCACACTCAAATCCATCATCGGCAAAGTGTCCGAGCGTGATCTGTTCGCGGTGGCAGCCAATAACGATGTCAATGCGCGAGTGGTGCTTGTGAAACTCGATCTCGCGCCCAACCCTGATCTGCAGCTGGATCGCCTCAGTGGCCTCAATGTGACGGCGCGCTTCGAGCCATGAGACGCGGAGGGGGATGGACATCTCGGCTGAATTGGCACGACCTGCCTCTGGCATGGCTTCAGCTGAAGCGTCAACCAGTTCGTTACCTGGTGGCCGTCACCGGCATCGGTTTTGCGGCCTTGCTGATGTACATGCAGCTTGGCTTTCAGTCCGGTCTGCTGAAAAGCGCCACCACTTTTTACAACGCGCTCGACACAGACCTTGTTCTGATCAGCCCCGCAACCGTTAATAGCGGCAGTTACCAACAGTTCCCGCAATCCCAACTGTTTCAAGCTCTGGGACTGCGCGGCATCAAGGAAACCATTCCTCTCTACATCGCCAATATTAATGCTCAACAACTTGGCGGAGTCAAGCCAACATCACTAAGGATGATTGGCTATGACCCCGATCTCACGGTCTTGAATGTTCCTGAGATCAACGCGCAAAGCGATCAACTCAAAACACCGGGCTTTGTCCTCTTCGACACCCTTGGCATCGCAATCAAAACAGGCCCTGTTGGCAAAACATTTAAAGCCGATGGCCCACTCGACATGATCTTGTCGAACTTTGAAAAAACCTTTCGAATCAAAGGATTGTTCAAGCTTGGCTCAACCTTCGTTGCCGACAGCAATTTGATTGGCAGCCAGGCAACTGCTCTACAACTTGCATCCAGACAAATCAATCTGGGCGAAATTTCACTGGGATTGATCCGCGTTGACAATCCATCCGAGATTCCGAGAATTCAAAGAGATCTGAGATCGCTCTACGGTAATGAGCTTCAAGTCTTGACCAAGCCCGAACTGATTACGCAAGAAAGAGATTACTGGAATAACGTTTCATCATTTGGCGTTATTTTCGGCTTCGGGACAATTATGGGACTTCTGGTGGGAGGGGTTGTGGTTTATCAAGTGCTTTACACCGATGTCAGCGACCATCTCAAGGAGTACGCCACCCTGAAAGCCATGGGATTTTCTGATCAATTTATTTTAATTGTTGTTATTCAGGAAGCCGTTCTCCTCGGCGCATCCGCCTTCATCCCAGCCACAATTCTCAGCGCCATTCTCTATGCAGCTCTAACGGCAGTGTCTGGCATCCAACTGCAGATGACCGCCGACAAATCCCTCCTCGTTGGGGCTCTCACGATCAGCGTTTGCGCCATCGCCTCCGCAATTGCAATCCGCAAGCTGCGTGATGCAGATCCGGCATCCGTTTTCTGACTTTTATGCAGAACTCCTCTCCCAATTCACCCGTCATCAGAACGGAGAACCTTTGTCACAGCTATGGCAAAGGCGAGCTGCGCACGCAAATTCTGCATGATCTGACATTCGACGTTCGTCGTGGTGAAATCACTCTCTTGGTTGGCCCCTCAGGCAGTGGGAAGAGCACCCTTCTCACGCTGATCGGAGCCCTCCGTTCGGTGGAGGAGGGATCCATTCAGGTTCTTGGTCAGGAACTGAACGGAGCGAATGAAACGGTCCTGATGCAGACACGTCGCAGGATTGGCTTCATCTTCCAGAGCCACAACCTGGTGTCGTCACTGACCGTGCTCCAGAACGTGCAAATTCTGCTCCAGCTCACGGAACCGAACCCTCAAGCCCGCCGCGAGAAAGCCATGGCTTTGCTGGAGGCCGTTGGCCTAAGCCATCGGTTGCATCATTTCCCAGAAGAACTCTCCGGAGGTCAGCGTCAGCGTGTGGCCATCGCCAGAGCCCTCGCTCCCGAACCAGAATTGGTGCTTGCCGATGAACCAACAGCGTCCCTCGACAGCCGCTCTGGTCAGGACGTGGTCGAACTACTCGGCAACCTCTGCCGCGATCGTGGCAGTGCGGTACTTCTTGTGACCCACGACCTCAGACTGCTCAATGACGCTGACCGCATCTGGGCCATTGAGGATGGTCGCGTCAAAGCCTGGACTGAATCCAACGGCAATATCGTGCAGACTCACTGAGCCGCATCGAAGTCCCAACCGTGACCGCCAGTGCCAGTGCAGCAGTCTTCCCTGATCACTGGATCAAGCAGGGGAGTTGGAACAACCACAGGATCAGCTGGATCGAGACAGACCGCCGAGACGGTGAAAGCACGGCGCTTCTTATTCACGGGTTTGGAGCCTGCAAGGAACACTGGCGCCATACCGTGCCTGCCCTGACGGGGGATCACCACGTTGTCGCTCTCGACTTGCTCGGCTTTGGCATGAGTAACAAGCCCCAGTCGATCCTTCAGGGTGAGCCCCCCAATCCTGAAGGAGTGGTGTACAGCATCGACCTCTGGGCCAATCAGGTGGTTGATTTCATCGACAACCATGGAATCGTTGATGTTTCTCTGATTGGCAATTCGATTGGTGGTGTGGTGGCGCTGCGCGCCGCCGAAATCCTTGAAGAACGCCAGAAGCCTGCAGCCATGGTCGTTCTGATCGACTGTGCACAACGGGCCATCGACGACAAACGCGTTTCGGAACAACCACCTTTCAGGGCCCTTGGTCGGCCACTGCTCAAACAACTCGTGCGGCAACGCTGGGTGACACGCTCGCTCTTTATGAGCCTGGCCAGGCCCGGAGTGATCCGAAAAGTTTTGAAGTTGGCGTACCCCACCGGCGCTTGCGTGGACGACACCCTGGTGGAGGTTTTGCACCGGGCCGCACGCAGCCCTGGAGCGACTGAATCCTTTCGCGGTTTCATTAACCTCTTTAACGACCACCTTGCCCCCGAGGTGCTTGAACGAATCAAAACACCGGTGGGGATGATCTGGGGAGAAGCCGATCCCTGGGAGCCACTCAGCCAAGCTCAGCAATGGACGCGCTTTGCGTCCGTTCATGAACTCGCGACCCTCCCATCCCTGGGTCACTGCCCGCACGATGAAGGCCCTGATCAGGTCAATCCCATCCTGCAGAGAATGCTCAACACCAATGGCCGTTCCTCCGCGGAGCTGAACTCTTGAACAAGAAAATCCTTCTCGTCCTCTGCCTCGTGGTGGCAGTGGATGCCGCCAGTTTCGGCCTGCTGCTTCCAGTGGTGCCGTTTTTCGTGAATGAGCTCACTGGCTCCTTTAACGCCATCGCTGTGACCAGCGTGACGGCGACGTACTCAGGCTTGCAATTTCTCGGAGCTCCACTGATTGGACGATTGTCGGACCGCTGGGGTCGACGCAGTGTTCTGACGGTCACCGTGGCGATCAGTGCCATCGCCCTGATTGGTCAGGCACTCTCCACCTCGCTTCTGATCCTGCTGCTGTTTTCCGCCTTGAATGGCGCCTCCTCTGGCGTGTTCGCAATCTCCCAGGCTCTGGTCGCTGACACCGTCGAAGATCGAAATCAGCGCACCGTTGGCTTCGGTGCGATCGGTGCAGCCCTCGGCCTCGGCTTCATCATCGGACCTGGAATCGGTGGAGCACTCGGGGCCATTGATCCACGCTTTCCGTTTGTGGTGGCATCAGCTTTTTGCTTGCTGAATGTTGTTTTGATTCGCCTTTATCTTCCGAAGACGACGAGATCGAATCAACCCGAAGCGTCCACAGAAAAAACGAAAAACCCCCTGTTGACCCAAGGCAACCACCGTTTAAAAAAGCTCATCAGCATCTATTTCCTTTTCTATCTGGGCTTCAGCGCCTTCTCGGGCATCTTCGTGTTGGCAGCCAAAGAACGGTTCAACTGGGGCCCCCAACCCACGTCCTTGGTGCTTGTGTATGTGGGCGTGGTTGCCGTTGTTGTGCAAGGCGCCCTGCTGCCTCGCCTCCTCAAGGCGATTCGTCCCGACAAGCTCTCGATTATCGGGCTCAGCCTGGTGGCCGTTGCCATGTTGGGCGTGTCCGTGATCAGCGAGGGCCGCGAACTGTACGTGACCCAATTCCTGTTCGCCGGGGGCGTCGGACTCAGCACCCCTGGTCTTCGATCAGCCATGTCGCTTTGCGTCAACGAAAGCCAGCAGGGTGTCCTTGGGGGAATGACGCAGTCCGTGGTGAGTCTGACCTCTCTGATCGGTCCTCTGCTTGCCGGACAAATGTACGAGTCAGCAGGCTACGGAGCCACCTTCCAAACCCAGGCGGTTTTGGTCTTGATCGCCGTTGGGCTGTTGGCCTCAATGCCACGGCTGCCGGCTGAATCTCAGGCTGTAAACACCCCTTCGGCATAACCGATCAACTCGATTTGGTGACCGTCAGGATCTGACAGAAACAGAGCACGGCAGCGGGGCCCGTAGTCAAAAGCAGTGATCGCGAGACCCTGGGATTCCAGCTTCTTCTGAACATCGTCGAGGCAGGCGTAGGTGATGCGGAAGGCCACATGACGCATCGCCACGGTGCTGTGATCGGGCACAGGCTTGAGCTCAGCGCTGTCTGCAGGGAACAGATTCAGATAGTTGCCCTCGGCAACGCGAAGAAGGAAAGGGGGGCCCTGCTGAAGCCCCTCCATGGCAGCGGGCTTAAAGCCGAGCATGGTCTCGTACCAGCGCATGGAGCGCTGAGGATCACTCACGGTAAGAGCGACATGGTCAAGGGCTTCGATCGGAAGAGAAGAGGCCATGATTTGCAGTAACAGTGGGGGAAAACAGCAACAAGAGTCCCTACCGGAAGAGTCCGGCATCACGCTTCTCTCTCAACATGCGGCGGAGGGCAAGCGTGGAAACATCACTGGCGACAAGGAGATCGCCATGGCCATCGAGATCAGGGATCAGAGGCCTGAGGGTCTCGACCGTGCCCTGGTCCTCGGCCATGAAACGGTCGACCCGTCCACGCGCATTGCTGTCAGCCAAGGGGCTGCGCAAGAAGGAACGGAAATGACGCCAGAGATTACGGGTTTTGGTCCCATCAACTGGAACGTGGGCCGTGAGCAGCGAGATCTGAAAATCACCAAAAACCACGCGAACCAGAGACACATTCGCCAGCCAGAGCTGAATGTGCTGTTCTCCGCCGTCATCAGAGGAAACGGAGGATGACTGGTCATCACCTTGGTTGAACCAAGCACGCAATCCGCGACCCTGGTCAGCGCGGTAGTGACGGTCACGGGGGGCCAGAACCCTCTCATAGACACTGTCATCCTTGGCCCACTGCTCAACGGGCATCAGCTGGTCCGGAGCCATCGCCCCAAAGCTGCCGCTGTGCACAAACGGCGCATGGGTGAGATCCATGAAGGCCTCGAGCACACGCAGCCAGTGGGCATTCCATTCCACAGAGCCTTCCAGCGCTCGCCAGCCGCGATCGTCATCCTCTGGAACGGGACCAACCGTCGGCAAGGGGGGCAAGTCCTCAGCAGAGGACTCTGCGCTGGGGTCCCACCAGATCCAAATGAATCCAACGGACTCACGGCATGGTAATGAGAACGCTTGAGCCCGCCGGGGGATGGCTTGCGCGCTGTCCTGGGCGGGAATCTTGGCGCAGTGGCCATCCGACTGAAAACACCAGCCGTGATATGGACAGGCCAAGCCCTCCTCACCAACGCGTCCTGCGCTGAGGCTGGCTCCCTTGTGGGGGCAGCGATCAGAAACGACTGAGAGCGTGCCGTCGAGGGCTCTCCAGATCGCAAAGGCCTGACCATGAAAATCGAGACGGCGCACAGACCCCGCAGGAACCGCGGATGAATGCTCGACGACGTACCAGGAGCGAGTCAGCTGCATGGTGATGAGGGTTTAAGAACCGAGATGGGTTTTCCAGACGTCGGCGTCCGCAGAGGATATGAACCAGCGCCGATCCTGCAACGCCTTGAGAAGGCTGGATGCAGACTCGCTCTCTAAAGCCAGACCCCAATCAGCGTCAAGACATTGGCGAAGTTCGGCAGTGGAGAGACCACGGCGCAGGCCCTTTTTCAACAGCCGACGGAGAGGAGGGGGCTCCAGTTGAACCATCAGGGCCATGGTGAGAGGACCGCGGGGCAGAGCCTCGAGGTTGGGGAATGACCCTTCAGTCATGCAGAAGGAGATGCTTCTAGGAGAGCTTGGGCCAACTCTCTAACTGCCGTTGACCAGGTGTGATTCGGGAATTCGAGCACGGCAAGACCACCACTGGCGAGGGTCAGCAAATCTTCACTCAGTGGCAGAATCGACCCAATACTGACCTCATAACTTTCCTGCATTCGCAGACGAACTTCGTCTCGACTGAATTGGCTGGGTAATTTATTCATCACGAGCTGAATATTCGCAACGTCCAATCGCTGTGCGACCTCAATGGCGACAGCAGTACCCAGATAATCTTGGCTGTCTGGACGCATCACCATCACCAAATAATCGGCAATGGCTGCCGAAAGCAATGTCTCTTCATTAATACCAGGATGGGTATCGACAATCACATAATCAAGACTGAGCGCATCGGCTAGAGCAAAAATTGCATCATTCAACTTCTCAACCTGATATCCCTCACGAAGCAGACGAGCAATTCGATCGCTATCCATTGAAGCCGGAGCGAGGAACACATGCCCCTTTGCGGCCTTGACGGGAGCGGGCGTAACTTCGTGAACACAGTCCTTAATTGCTGCGTCTTCCTGAAGAAAATCGTTCAGGCAAAGGCTCTCGCCCTCATGCGTGTACCCGAAGAGAACATGCACACCAGGAGAAGCCAGGTCCGTATCAAAAACAGCCACCCGCTTGCCTTGAAGCCCAAGACTTGCAGCCAGATTCGCCGTGAGATTGGATTTCCCCGTACCCCCTCTAAACGAGTGAACAGCAATGATCTGCGTCATGGAGTACCTCTTCGAAGACAGTGAGGGCTAACTTCAGAACAGGTTAACCGGCAACCTCTGAAAAATCATGCTGCTTCAACGATCGGAGTCGAACGAGCTCTGAGCCCTACGCAGAATTGATGTGAGCCCCAACTCAGACAAAGGATTACCAACTTGTTGAATCAGGTTTGAATCCTCTGCAAAGGAGAGCCCGCTGGCCCGCGAAAGATTAACAAGAGCAAGATTGTAATTGGAAAGCTGTGAAATATACGACTCAACAGCTTGCGTCAAATCCTGCTGCGACTGAACAACATCAGTAATGGTTCCGTAGCCTGCATTGAAACGAAGTGATTGCAGCTTTAAAGCAGTTGATGCTGCTTGAACTCTTTGAGACGCCACGATGACAGCCTCGCGACCTTCGACGGACTCAGAAAAGTACTCTCTGACCTCTTCAATCACAGAATTGATTGATTGCTGCGCCGCAGCTTGAGCTGATTTTGCACGCTTGCGAGAGGCGGAGGCATCCATACGGGCGCGTCCACCATCAAATCCAGTCAACGTCACTTGAATGACGGATTCGGAATTCCAAAGGTCACTGCGACCCGTTTCAATGATCCAGGGAGAACCAGAACTCGGAAAACCTAAATTCTTAGTCCAATAGAGAGAATTGACAAGTTCAATTGTAGGCCGATAAATAGCTAAATCAATCTGAGCCTGCAATTCATTTTGCTGAGCAATCGAAAGATTCTTGACAATAATCTGACGATAGTCGAGAGCTGATTCGATCGTTTTATCAAGAGACTCCTGCCAAGAGCCCAGTGGACTGAGTGCTTCGCTGGGCTTGATCGTGCTTGCTTTTGGATCATTCAGCAACGCAGCAAGCTCAGCCTGCGCAACCATCGAGTCACTTTTCGAATTAACGAGATTAACCTGATCAGTTCTCAAGACCGTTAACTGCTTGGCTACATCAAGCTCGGATGAAACGCCAAGTTTTTTTCTTGATTTAGCAAGATTGAGAAGCAACAAATCATTCTCAACAAGCTGCTCACTCGTCAGGATGGAGGCCAGAAACTTCTGCAAGCGTACGTAAGCTTGTTGCGTTTGCAACGCGTAGTCGCGGCGTGAAATGATGTAATCACTGCCCGCTTCTTTCACGAGATACTTACCTTTCCAGATCTGAGGCTGCCGAGCCGGGTCATAGATCTTCCAGTTCAAATCAAGTGTTTGAACTCCCTGAAGGAAACTGCTCGTGTAAGATCGCGCGAATAAATAGGAGGGCAATTCACTCGCAGAAGCGCCATACTCAGAATAGATTGAAGTGTCAATTCCACTGTTTGCGCCAGCATAATTGTAATAAGAATTTTGATTATAATTACCAAAATTGAAGTTAAAACTTAAAACTGGCCACCACGTCGCAAAATCAGAGCCCAAGGAATCTTGCGCAGCCTTGAATGACTGAAGATTTTCAAGAATGACGGGATTTCTCTCTTCAGCCAAGCGAACAGCTGTTGGCATGTCGAGACTTTTCAGAGTCTCCTCGGGTATGGACGCTGGCTGGGGCTGAGGCAACTGACGGCTCACTGGCCAAGACTTCGTTATCGCCTCAATGGAGGCAGCAGATGGACGCTCATCGTCGGCACGAACAATGTCGGTGTTTAAGCCCTCGCACAGAAGCACTCCTGCACTAATTGCGGACAGATAAGCGATTAGCTTTAAACGTAAAAGTCTCATTTTGATTGCGAGAGAATGAACGAAAGCGGCAAGTCAATTAATTTGCGATATCGCGGAACAAAGGCACGATAGTTGAAGACATCATAATCATTGTCTTCAATTCTCGATAGAATTCCACGATACAGTCGCAAGGAAGTCCAAACAGGCCAGCGAGCATCGGGTGCCAGAAAACGCACTCCAGATTCAGAGCGCTTGAACCACTCTCGCGCACGATGGATCTGAAAAGCCATCAACTTTCGCCATTGATCATTCAAGACACCGTCAAGGAGCTCTGCCTCGGAGTAGCCAAAGTCATTAATTTCATCCATTGGCAAATAAATTCTGCCTCGCTGGCGATCTTCACCAACATCGCGAAGAATATTAGTGAGTTGATTGGCAATACCCAATGCAACGGCCGCCCCAGACGTCTCTGCTTCTTCACTCCAAGGTGCCGAGGTGTAAGAATCATCAATTCCCATCACCTGCTCAGACATCAAACCAACAGTGCCTGCAACGCGATAACAATACAATTGAAGGTCTGAAAAAGTCTTATAGCGCAGATTAGTTAGATCCATGCGCATGCCCTCGATCATGTCGAGATAGGGCTGAAGCGGCTGAGAATAACGTTGAATTGTATCCACCATGACTTTGTCAAGCCATGTCTCAATATGACCTTTAAACATTGCTCGAGTGTGCAGCTCCCAAGCATCTAATTCATCCAACAATTGTTCTTTTGGCTTAGAGAGAGCCTCAGTGCTATCCATAATTTCGTCTGTGCGTCTGCACCAGACGTAAATCGCCCAGATTGCTTGCCGTTTCTCCAGCGGCATCAGCATTGTGCCGAGGTAAAAGGTTTTGGCCCATTCTTCGGTTTCTGCGCGACAGCGCTCGAAAGCCTCCTTCAAAGAAAGAGGGGTGGTCTCAGGCACAACCGAAGAGAGAGATGAGGTAACACCCATCGTCAAGCACCCAGCTGCTGACGCCGTTGGCGCATCAACCGCGCACGGTCGGAGAGGGACTGGAAAGCAGGATCGCTGGTGATGGCCTTGACCTGCGAAACAACGGATTGACGGCTGATCTTAACCTCTAGCTTCTGGATTGTCACATGCAGCGCTGTGTCATTGTCGACTAGCACTGACGCAATCTCAGACACATGGCTGAGCAAGCGCGTCACGTTGGGATCATGGCTGGACGTAGCCGACAATTGACTGATCACTGACTGCGCTTGATCAATTTGAGCGCGTACACGTGATTGCGCCTCCTTAAGGTTCTCGTAAAGCGTTAAGTCGTCGTCATAACGGAATTTCTTTTCCAGTGATGAGTCAACCCGTGCTCGCAGCAATGTGAGGTTGCAGGGCTTCGGCAAGTAATCATCAGCGCCACAATCAATACAACGGATCACCACATCGATATCATCCAATCCAGAGATCATGATCACTGGAATCATAGAGAATTGATCATTGGCTTTTAAATACTCCAAGACCTGTTCTCCATTGAGGCGAGGCATCTGCACATCTAAAAGAATCAGATCGAATGGCTTCTCTTTAACACTACTCACCGCGATCTCACCATCTTCAGCCGTTGAAACGACGTGGCCTTGCCGTGATAGTGCAGCAACAAGCAAATCTCGATTGCTTGCATTGTCATCAACCACCAATACCCTTCCTTTTCGACCAGCCAGACGATCTGACTGGCGCAAATGCTCTTTGTTAGTGTGATTAGTTTTGAGCTGAACGACAGAACCTGACGACTTTTCTTCTGTCGAAGAGTGCTTTTCAGCTTTTAATTCCTGAGGTGTTAATCGGCTGCGGATCATCTCCAACAAAACAAGTGCGGAGTCCTTAATCTTAGATAGGTCTTCTGTCGCGAGATCTTCTCCTGCTTCCAGTTCTTCAGTTAAAAGCTCGCTATAACCAACAATTTGGTTGATCGGATTATAAAGGTCGTGGCGTAGGAGCCTTAGATTTGTTTCTTCAGAAATGGAATGATCTGACATTATGAAGCACTCCTTTCCAACAGGTTGTTGATTTTCTCAAGCAAACGGGGTAAATCGATTGGCTTGGTATCAAAATCATCACACCCAGCACTGAGGCAGGCTTCACGGTCTTGCATCATGGCGTGAGCCGTCAGCGCAATGACTGGGATAGCTTGGGTTTGGGGATCATCTTTTAATCGTCGCGTTGCATCGAATCCATCGATCACTGGCAAACCGATGTCCATCAAAATCAAATCAGGCTGCAGCGCATTGGCACGTTCGATGGCAGCAGCGCCATCGAACGCCATCTCAACTGTAAAACCCTTACGAGTGAGCCGACGCGACAGCATATCGCGGTTCAACTCGTTGTCTTCAACCAGCAAGATCACTGTCATGGTGTCGATGGTACCTCGGTCGAGAGCGTGATGAGTTCTTCAATAACAGAGATAAGCACATGAACACTATCATTGGTTAATGGAAGCCAACGCGTACCTACCGCATCCAACCTTGTGAGAACATCAAGCGATAAATTGTTTGAAGAAATAGCAACAAGCGGCAATTCTCGTGCGTTGTAATGTTTGCGGATGCGCTCAATCATCAACATTGTTGGCTCAAGGCGGTAAGTCATATCCACGATCATGAGATGTGGACAGTGCTTTAAAACAGATGCCTCCATTGCGCCTGGTTCCTGCTCGATCGTGAGCTGGCATGGAATATTTTCAAGCGACTCAAGCTTTTCTTGAATCTTCAAACCGAGATCAGAGCAATTTTGCAGCAAGGCGATATCTAAATGATTCGCCTTGTGGCTGATGCTCACACGATTTAAAATTGACTCCAATCGATCCCAATCGATCGGTTTCTGTAAGCAACCAGCGGCACCGAGCATCGCTGACAATTTCTGCGTGTCATCCCGGCTGACAACCACAACCGGCAATGAAGATAACTTTCGATCACTCTTTACCATTGCAAGAACATTCCATTCATCTGATCTTGACGTATTGATATCTACGATCAAAGCATCAGGCTGAATGCTGACGATCGACTCGAAACCAGCTTCTCCGTTGGGAACACCAAAAACCTCAAAATTATTTTTTTTCAAAAAACGCTTAATCAAATCCATGGAATCTTGATCATCATCAGCAACGACAATTTTTCCACGGCTTACTGATGAGGAACTAGTCTCAGCACTTTGCGAGCTACCTTGAGTTTGCTCTGTAGAAGCATGGGTATCGGAGGTCTCTTCAGAGACTTCAGATGATGCATAACGTGGGAGAATCATCGTAAAGGTGCTACCCACACCTAACGAACTTTGTACACTGATATCACCACCCATTAAGCGACTGAGTTTCCTACTCAGGGACAAGCCAAGTCCAGTACCTCCATATTGGCGTGTTGTACTTGCATCTGCTTGACTAAAATCACTAAACAACTTTGCTTGCTGTTTCTCTGACATCCCGATTCCAGTATCGATGACTGAGAACGAAACCTGAGGAATACCAGCTTCAGAGTTCAAAAGCCTGCAAGACAAGCGTACTGAACCGTTCTCAGTGAACTTACAAGCATTACCGATAAGATTGATAAGAGACTGACGCACCTTTGTAACATCCAGAAAAGCCATATCATCATCTCGAGAAGGTCTCTCACAAACAAATTGATTCTTATTTTTTTGAGCAAGAGGCTCAGCCGTCGCGCACACATCATCTAAAACTTTATTAATCGAAAAACTTTCATTGTAAACAGTCATTTTTCCAGCCTCGATTTTCGAAAGATCAAGAACGCCATTGATCAATCCCAAAAGATGACGTCCCGAGGACAATATTTTTTCCAGGTCAACAACAAAATCGCTCGGCTCTAACTCCTCTGACTCTTCGATCAGCATTTCGCTGTAGCCAATAATCGCATTCATCGGTGTACGGAGCTCATGGCTCATATTCGCCAAAAACTCACTTTTTGCCTTACTCGCTAGGAATGCTGTTTTCTTTGCTCGGTGGGCGCGCATACTTTGATGTTCTGCCTCGAGACGGAGCTTCTCCGCCTCAAGTAACGTCATTTTCAGTCGCCTCTCGAAAAACACAGTAACCAAAATTACCAGTAACAAAATAAGAGTGATTGGCGCCATCGATACAAAAACAATGCGAGCAGCCAAATCATTAATTTCAGATACTTTAGAGCCAACATAAATCTGAAAGCCCCAGCGCTCGAATGGATACTGTTGTATCTCAAATCCATCAACCAGCATCTGCTGATTGTTGCTTTGCCTTGATTGATCAATAATGGATTGAATCTTTTCACGCGGCTTACCGACCGTGAGGTAGACAATGTCCCCTTTATCGTCAACAAGAGTCAGAAATCCAAGAGATCCAACCGCTGATGTTTGGATCACTTGCCCAACATCGCGAAGCTCCTCCAAGGGATAACCGACCCCCACAGCGCCAATAACATTGTTTTTACGATCTTCAATTGGTTTATATTGAGTGATGTAAGGCCTGCCAAATAGATATTCAATCCCGTAGGATTCTTTACCCTGCAGCAGCAGAGGTTTTACCTTTCCGTCTATATTTAGAACTGTTCCTTGCGCCAATTCACCACTCTGCTTACGCACAGTTGTTTTGACGCGAACAAACTCTCCGTTTCGAATCAGGAATAATGTTGCCTGAGCACCGAGACTGTCATCGAGCATGTCAAAGACTCGGTCCACTCTCTGAGAAGAACCATCCTCGAACTCCTTCAACGAATCAAGAATTAACTCACGCGACTGTTCGTCAGACCGCGGCGAAGCGGTTTGACCATCACTCAACGTGGCAAAGATAAAACTAATGTCAGCTTCTGTAAGACTCCGGTAGAAAGAGTCAACCAGATCAAGCTGTGCTGCTGTTGAGCGAATGAGTTGATCGGTTCTTTCCAGAAAATATTGTTGCGTGCGTTCGCGCAAGCGCACATAGGTATAACCAACCGATCCAACGATGAGTGTAGCAACAACTAAAATCCAGGTTCGCGACAAACGCTGAACACGCTCGGAACGGGATTCCGAGGTTCCAAGCAAACGTTGCTTAATGGCTTTCAGCATTCAAGCTATCCCACAGGAGCCGATTGTTCTTTCTCGAACATCCCACTCAGTCGATCGCACTGACCGTCCACCGCTCCAGCGCAGAGTTTGCCGCTCAGCACAGCACCTTCCATTGAGGCCAAATAGCGCTGCATTGTGTAGTCACCAGCAAGGAAGAAATTCTTGATCGGTGTGGTTTGATCAGGACGCAGCTTCTGACAACCCGGAGTGGTCTTGTAGACCGAAAGAGGAGTCTTCACAACCTTGTACTTGCGCAGGGTGGCGGGATTATCGCCACTGAAGTGCATGGGGAACAGTTTCTTGAGCTCACCCATGGTGGCTTCGATGATCTCCTCATCGGGACGACCGATCCAATCCTTGGCTGGAGCAAAGACCAGCTCCAGCATGGAACGGTCTGGGTCTTCGTACTCCTTGCAGGTGATGCTCATGTCGGCATACACACTCAACAGTGGAGAGCGGCTGAAAAGAAGGTGGTCGATGTCGGTGAGTTTGCGGTCAAACCAGAGATGCAGGTTGATCACGGGCACCCCTCGCAATCCGTCCAGCTTTTGAAAGACGTCCATCTGTTTCCAAGGCTCTGGAAGCAGCAACTTGAAGGGATCCACGGGCAAGGCGCTCACATAGGCATCAGCCGTGAGGTCGAAACTCTCCTTGCCTTTCACACCGCCGATATGAAACGCCGCCACAGAGCCGTCGGGGTTCAGCTTGATTTCACGAAGTGGGCTATCAAGATGAACCTCGCCACCCAGGGAGTGAATGTGTTCGACCATTGGTTCGCAGAGGCGCTCCGGTGGAGCACCATCCAGGAACGCCATCTGCGAACCGTTTTTCTCCTGCAAAAAGCGATTCAGGGCTGTGAGTACCACAGTGGATGAAATTTCATCGGGATCGATGAAGTTCAGAGCCTTACTCATGGCAATGAACACTTCATCATTGACTCGCTCAGGGATGTTATGAATTTTCAGCCACTCAGTCCATGAATACTGATCACACTCCTCGACGTAGCCCTGCCCCCTGAGCATGGCCGGCACCAGGCCCAGACCGAAACTGATCTTCTCCGGCCAGGTGAGCATGTCGTTGTTACCGAGAATGGCGGCAACGCCATTCACCGGAGCCGGAAGATCAGGAAAGTCGAAACGGCTGTAGGTACCAGGCTCTTCCGGCTGGTTAAAAATCATCGAGTGGCTTTTCCACTGCAGCCTGTCTTCGATACCAAGCTCCTTGAACAGCTGGAGCATGTTGGGGTAAGCCCCAAAGAAGATGTGTAGGCCGGTTTCGTACCAATCCCCGTCTTCGTCTTTCCAGGCCGCCACCTTGCCGCCAAGCACGTCACGGGCTTCCACCACAACAGGCGTGTGACCTGCATCTGCGAGGTATTTGGCACAGGACAGTCCTGCCAGGCCGGCTCCCGCGATAGCGACGCGCATGCTTGAGATCAGAAGTTGAAACCAACCTTAAAAGGAGAGCCTCCCGCTCCGCTTCCTAAAGTCGGATCCAATTCGCTCATGCGGTGCTGAAGCCGCAACGTCGTCCCCATGGCCGAGACCCTGCTCAAGAGCACCACGCGCCACATCCGCCTCTTCACGGCTCGGGTTGAAAACGGTGATCTCGTCCCCGATCCAGAGCAGCTCACGTTGGACCTTGACCCGGACAACGAATTCCTCTGGACCGAGGGCACGGTGACCACAATCCAGACGCGCTTCCGCGACCTGGTTGAAAGCTATGCAGGCCAACCCCTCAACGACTACAACCTCCGGCGCATCGGCACCGAACTCGAGGGAAGCATCCGCGAGCTTCTTCAAGCTGGAAGCCTCACCTACAACCCTGACTGCAGGGTGATGAACTACTCCATGGGCCTGCCAAGGACCCCTGAACTGCTGTGAGCCGCTCCCCTTACGACCGTCCCCGCGGCGGCAACGACCGTCGCTCCGATGACCGCCGTCGCATGAGAGATCCCCGCTTGGATGAAAGGCGCAGCGATCGTGGCTACGGAGGCCCACCTCCCGACCAACCTGGCGGCCCAGGACTGCGCCTCAACAGTGCCACCATTGCCGTTCTGGCTGGTGTGCTCGTCATTGGAATTGGCATCGGCAGCGCCGTCACCAGCACAACGCAAGGCGACCAGGGCAATATCGCCAGTTCTCAACAGCTCGACATGGCCGTGCCGGATCCTGAGTTTTGCCGGCAATGGGGTGCCAGCGCCTTCGTGATGGATATCGAGATGTACACCACGCTCAACCCGTCCAGCAGCTTCGTCACCCAACCCACACTGCAACCGGGCTGTGTGATCCGCCGTGAAAACTGGGCTGTTCTCAGAAAGGAAGGGGCCATCACCTCCGCCCAGGAACGGGAATGCAAGCAGCGGATGAACACCTTCGCTTACATCGGTTCCGTGCGAGACAAACCAGTGGTGCGCTGCGTGTATCAAACCGACATCAGTCAGAACAAGTTTCTGACCCGCGGCGTTGCCGACGACACCGTGGGCATCACCCCGGAAGCTGATCAGTTCTGATCTTGGCTCGGCAGGGGATCGGCTCCTCCATCTCCTGCTTCCCCAGCCAACCCGCTCCCTCTGGCTTGGCGCAAAGGGCTGTCAGCACTGGCGAACACCGGTAAGACATCGCGGCGAAACGCCTCTGCGGCCCGAGAGCAGTACCGGGAGGGGTTGGTGATCAGCTTCAGCTGTCGCCGAACCTGAAGATCCACCACCGCCGGACGGTGCAACGTGTTCGCGGTGAGCTCCCGCTCAATCGACACCACAGGGAGGAACGCTGCTCCAAGACCGGCCTGAACAGCATTCTTGATGGCCTCAAAAGAATTCAACTCCATCTCAATGCGCAGACGGGGCACATCGAGACCGGAACGCGCCAAGAGCTGATCCACCATTTTGCGGGTCGTGGACTGCGCATCCAGGCTGACGAAGCCAAGGCGGTAGAGGTCGTCCTTGCTGAGCTCCACCAGACGCGAGAGGGGATGCTTGATGGGCAGCACAAGAGCCAACTCATCGCTGGCGTAGGGCACGACCTGCAGAAGTTCATTGAGTTCAGCAGGAAGCTCCCCGCCAATGATCGCCAAATCGATCTGACCGTTGGCAACGCTCCATCCCGTCCGCCGGGTGCTGTGCACGTGCAGCTGCACTGACACATCAGGGAATTTTTGGCGGAACAGTCCGATCATCCGCGGCATCAGGTAAGTGCCGGTCGTCTGACTCGCCCCCACGAGCAGCGAACCACCTTTGAGGTCATGAAGATCATCCAGCGCGCGGCAAGCCTCATGGCACTGGCTCAGGATTCGATCGCAGTAACTGAGGAGAAGGTGACCTGCTTCGGTGAGCTGAGCCTTGCGTCCACCACGATCAAACAGCGACACCTCAAGCTGTTTTTCAAGGTTCTGAATCTGGAGGCTGACAGCCGGTTGGGTGACGTAAAGACTGTCAGCAGCCTTCTTGAAGCTTCCTTCGCTGACGATGGCCCGCAGGATGCGCAGCTGATCCAGAGTGAAGGGCAGATCGGCCATGGAGAGCTGCCTTGAGGCAGCAGGGACTTGAAAACTGTAAGTGCGCCCTTCCCCCCAGACTCCAGAATCAACACTCTTGCAGCATCTCGTTGGCTGAAGTCACCGGCGATCTCCACCACAGCAGCCTGGTCATGATTCTGCTGCTCTTGGTGTTCGCCATCATTCACAGCGGCGGTGCGGCGTTGCGAAGTCGTGCGGAGGAGCGGATCGGTGCTCGGGCCTGGCGGTTGGTCTTTGCCGCCCTGAGCATTCCATCAGCTGTCGTGGTGATCGGCTACTTCCTGGCCCACCGCTACGACGGCATCCGTCTGTGGAATCTCCAGGGCGTTCCCGGCATGGTTCCCGCCGTGTGGATCGTGACGGCGATCAGTTTTCTCTTCTTGTGCCCCGCCACCTACAACCTGCTGGAAATTCCCGCCGTTCTGAAACCGCAGGTGCGTCTCTACGCCACCGGAATCATCCGCATCAGTCGACACCCCCAGGCTGTTGGACAAATTCTCTGGTGCCTCAGCCACGCCCTCTGGATCGGAAGCAGCTTCATGCTCGTGACCTGCGTAGGCCTAATCGGACATCATCTTTTTGCCGTCTGGCACGGCGACCGTCGCCAGAGGGCTCGGTTCGGAGAGGCGTTCGAAACCCTGCGATCGGAAACCTCGGTCGTTCCATTCGTGGCGATTGTTGACGGCCGGCAGCAGCTGATTTTGAAAGAACTCGTCAGGCCAGCTCAGTTGGGAATCGCCATTGCCGTGGGTGTGTTTTGGTGGGCGCATCGCTACATCCCGGCCGGTGGGATGGCTTTTCTGCATTCCCGTCTTGGAGAAGTGCTGAACTGAGCTGCTTACACTCTTAACAACACGTTTTCTCCGGATGCCCTCGGCTGCCGATTCCGCCTGGTTGATTCCGGTGCTGCCCCTGATCGGGGCGTTGATCACTGGTCTCGGCCTCATCAGCTTTAACCGCACCATCAACCGCCTGCGCAAGCCGGTTGCACTGCTGCTGATCAGCTGCGTCGGAGCTGCTGCTGTGATCAGCTACGCCGTTCTCTTCGAGCAACTCGGTGGAGCGCCGCCCGTTGAGCACTTGTTCGTTTGGGCCAGTGCCGGTGATTTCAGCCTGCCGATGGGCTACGTGGTCGATCCTCTTGCCGCTGTGATGCTGGCTCTCGTCACCACCGTGGCGTTGCTGGTGATGATTTACTCCCACGGCTACATGGCGCACGACAAGAGCTACGTGCGCTTTTTCACGTACCTGGCGATCTTCAGCAGCTCGATGCTTGGCCTGGTGGTCAGTCCCAACCTGCTGGAGATCTACGTGTTCTGGGAACTGGTGGGGATGTCCTCCTACCTGCTGGTTGGTTTCTGGTACGACCGTGATGGAGCGGCCCACGCGGCACAAAAGGCCTTTGTGGTGAACCGCGTGGGCGACTTTGGCCTCCTGCTTGGCATCCTCGGATTGTTTTGGGCAACGGGAAGCTTCGGCTTCCAGGGCATTGCCGATGGGCTCTCAACCGCTGTCAGCAGCGGCGTCGTTCCTGGCTGGGCCGCTCTGGCCCTCTGCCTGTTCGTGTTCATGGGCCCGATGGCGAAATCGGCCCAGTTCCCTCTGCATGTGTGGTTGCCAGACGCCATGGAGGGCCCCACGCCAATCTCAGCCTTGATTCATGCCGCAACGATGGTGGCTGCGGGCGTGTTTTTGGTTGCCCGGCTGGAGCCGCTTTACAGCCAGTTCCCCGCGGTTGGGGTGTTCATCGCCGTGATCGGAACGCTGACCTGTTTCTTGGGTGCCACGATCGCCCTCACCCAGATGGATCTGAAAAAAGGGCTGGCCTACAGCACCGTGTCTCAGCTGGGTTACATGATGCTGGCCATGGGTTGCGGTGCTCCGGTTGCCGGGATGTTCCACCTGGTCACCCACGCGTTCTTCAAAGCGATGCTCTTCCTGGGGTCAGGGTCCGTGATCCACGCCATGGAGGATGTGGTGGGTCATGAACCCGTACTGGCGCAGGACATGCGCCTGATGGGAGGCCTACGCAAGAAAATGCCCATCACGGCCATCACCTTCCTGATCGGCTGTGTCGCCATCAGCGGAATTCCTCCTCTGGCCGGTTTCTGGAGTAAGGACGAAATCCTTGGTCAGGCTTTTCAGACCTTCCCCCTGCTTTGGGTCGTGGGCTTTCTCACCGCAGGCATGACGGCCTTCTACATGTTCCGGCTGTACTTCCTGACCTTCGAAGGAAGCTTCCGCGGCCATGACGAAGCCCTGCAGGCTCGCCTGATGGAAGCGGCAGGCAAATCCGTGGATGCTGAGCACGCCCACCATGCCGGCACACTGCATGAGTCACCCTGGTCGATGACCACACCACTGCTGGTGTTGGCGGTTCCCTCCATCCTGATTGGCTTGCTTGGCACGCCCTGGAACAGTCGGTTTGCTGCCTTGCTCAACCCGGAGGAAGCTGTTGAGATGGCCGAGCATTTCAGCTGGGGTGAGTTCCTGCCGCTGGCCGGTGCCTCGGTTGCGATCTCGGCAGCAGGAATCACGGTGGCTGTGCTGGCCTATGCCCTGAAACGAATTGATCTTGGACAGCTCGTTGCAGCGCGCTTCCCGAGCGTGAATGCCTTCCTCGCCAACAAGTGGTATCTCGATGCCATCAACGAGAAGCTGTTTGTGCGCGGCAGCCGGAAAATTGCCCGGGAGGTGCTGGAGGTGGATGCCAAGGTCGTGGATGGTGTCGTGAACTTGACCGGCCTCTTAACGCTTGGCAGTGGCGAAGGCCTCAAATATTTCGAAACGGGCCGCGCGCAGTTCTATGCCCTGATCGTGTTCGGAGGGGTGATTGCCCTGGTGGTTTTGTTTGGGGTTCTGGGTGGTCCGATCGCCTGATGGCCAGTTCACGCAGCATTTCTACACTCCGAGCAAACTTCGGAGGAGCATGACCTTTCGATCTCTGTCTGGTTTGGGCTTCACCATTGGATGCCTGAGTCTTTTGACAGGCTGTTCGGGAGGCGAGCTTCTCCATCGCTTTACGTTTTCCCCCGAGGCGATTGAGGCTCAGCAAACGAACCTCAGCTTGCGCAAGGGAGAACGATTGCAGTTCTGGAACAGTCTCGATGTCAGTTATCAGAAGGGAACAAAACTGACCTTCAAGATTGGGCTGAAGCCTGGCAACAGCAAAGAAGAGTCAACCGTCATTTGTGATGCCCTGAATCCCTCGCTCACGATCATGAGCTCAACGGTGGAGCGAAACAGCAGCATCACGAAGTCGTGGAAGCAGGCGCGGATGAACTGCAGTTTTGGTCCTCTCTCTGAGACGCAAACCATCTCCATCACTGCATTGCCAGCCGCCTCCGGACCTGTGCAAGTGAAGCGTTTGATCCTGGACGTGAAGCGCTGAATGATCGCTCGCAGATCCGCGGTTCGCTGCCTTGGCCCTGTTCAACCCGAAGGAAGCTGTTGAAATTGAGATGGCCGAGCACTTCCGCGGGGCTGCCTTCCTGCCTCTTGCCGGAGCCTCAGTTGCAATCTCGGCAGCCGCAATCACTTTGGCTGTTTGACCTATGCCCTGCTCGTGTTCGGAGGGTGACAGCCCTGATGGTGTTGCCTTGGGTTCCTGGGGGTCCGATCGCCTGATGGCCAGCCTGGGGAATCAGGCGTTGTGTGTGTCAACGCCTATCGACAGGATGCCAGTTCACTCAGCATTTCTACACTCCGAGCAGTGGTGAATGTGCTGACCCTTGCTCGAGTTTGCCGTCAGTGCTCCGTTTGACCCGGCAGCTGATATCTCCGCGGGAATCATTCCCGCCCAGTTCCCCTGGCTGAGCCTTTCGATCCTCTTCCCGATCGTTGGTTCGCTGATGGTTCCCTTCATCCCTGATCAGGGTGACGGACGTCAGGTGCGTTGGTTCGCCCTTGGGATCGCCTTAACCACGTTTCTGATCACAGTCGCTGCCTACCTCAATGGCTACGACCCCAGCTTCAGTGGGCTTCAGCTTTCAGAGCGGGTGAGCTGGCTTCCGAATCTCGGCCTGACCTGGGCCGTTGGCGCCGATGGCTTGTCCATGCCCCTGATTCTTCTCACCAGCTTCATCACAACACTGGCCGTTCTGGCCGCGTGGCCTGTGACCTTCAAGCCGAAGCTGTTCTTTTTCCTGATGCTGGCCATGGACGGGGGGCAGATTGCTGTCTTCGCTGTTCAGGACATGCTCCTCTTCTTTCTGGCCTGGGAACTCGAACTGTTGCCTGTGTATTTGCTGCTGGCCATTTGGGGAGGAAAAAAGCGGCAATATGCAGCGACCAAATTCATCCTTTACACCGCAGGAAGCTCTCTATTCATCCTTCTGGCGGCGCTGGCCATGGGCTTCATGGGCGGAGGAACGCCCAATTTCGAATACGCCGTACTGGCCCAGAAAGGGTTCAGCACCAGTTTTCAACTTCTTTGTTACGCAGGCCTACTGATCGCTTTTGGGGTCAAGCTACCGATCGTGCCGCTGCACACCTGGCTTCCTGATGCCCATGGTGAGGCCACAGCTCCTGTGCACATGCTGCTGGCAGGGATCCTTCTGAAAATGGGGGGGTATGCACTGATGCGTTTCAACGCCGAGATGTTGCCAGACGCGCATGCGCAGTTCGCACCGCTGCTTGTGGTTCTGGGTGTGGTCAACATCATTTACGCAGCACTCACCTCCTTCGCCCAACGCAATCTCAAACGCAAGATCGCCTACAGCTCAATCAGTCATATGGGATTTGTGTTGATCGGCATCGGCAGCTTCAGTGCGCTGGGCACGAGCGGAGCCATGCTCCAGATGATCAGCCACGGGCTAATCGGAGCCAGCCTCTTCTTTCTTGTGGGCGCCACCTATGACCGCACCCACACGCTTCAGCTCGATGAGATGGGCGGAGTGGGACAGAAGATGCGCATCATGTTTGCCCTCTGGACCGTGTGCTCTCTGGCGTCCCTGGCTTTGCCAGGAATGAGTGGCTTTGTCAGTGAACTGATGGTCTTCACCGGATTTGCCACCGACGAGGCTTATACCCTCACGTTCCGGATTGTGATTGACGGTTTAGCGGCGGTTGGTGTGATCCTGACTCCGATCTATCTGCTGTCGATGCTGCGAGAAATCTTCTTCGGCAAGGAAAATGTTCAGCTGGCCTCGAACACCAATTTGGTGGATGCCGAGCCCCGCGAGGTTTACATCATCGGCTGTTTGCTGGTGCCGATTATCGGCATCGGCCTCTACCCACGCCTGATGACCGACAGTTACCGCACGGCAATCGAGGCGCTGGTGGATCGTGATGTTGCGGCAATGGAAACCATCAGCCGTCCCACCGCACCGCTGATCCGAAACCCAAGCCTCGCACCTGCTCTGCTTCAGGCACCAAAGCTTCCCTAGGACTGGCCCATCCCTTCCAGGATCGGTACTTTTCCAGGAGATGGTGATCACGGGTGGCAGAAGCCGGGCTGAATCCAAGTGCTGATTCCGGCGCCAGGCTTGCCATTCGTCTGCTCCAGGATGCAGCGCAACGCGGCGATTTAGACCCCTGGGATGTGGATGTGATCGCCGTGGTCGATGGATTCCTCGACCAGCTCAAGCAAAGGATCGAGGTTCCGAAGCGCGTCGCGGCGGAGATCAACAACAGGGGAGGCAGCTACGAACGCGATCTGGCCGACAGCAGCGAAGCCTTTCTGGCCGCATCGGTTTTGGTCAGCCTCAAGGCTGAAGTGCTTGAGGCCCAAACATTCCCACCGGAACCAGTGCTGGAGGAGGCCTTCGACGCTGACTTCGCTGATCAGGGATGGCTGGATCCAAGCTTCGACCTCCCCAGACGTCCTGAAAAACATCTTCTGCGCCGTCCGGTGGCGCCGCCGCCCCTACGCCGACCGGTCACCCTCGGAGAGCTGATTGAACAGCTGGAGTCGATTGCTGAACAGCTGGAGTCGGATGAGCTGGACATGCGTCGACGCCAACGACAGAAACGATTCTCCAATCGCGAAGCGATCGCCCAGGTCGCAGCCCTGGCCCATCGCGAAAAGCTTCCGGAAACCACCGCCGCACTTGGTGTGTTCCTCAACAAGTGGGAACAGGCTCTGCAGTGGGTCAACTTCGAGAGCCTCGTTGAGCGCTGGGGCGACGCTGCTGCGCCGGATCTCGACACCGATCGTGTCGGTGTGTTCTGGGCCCTCCTGTTCCTCTCATCACAGGGTCAAGTGGAGTTGGAGCAGGTCGGGACTTTGCATGGACCGATTCAGCTCAGACGGCTTCTGGAGCCTGGCGCCATGGCACAACTCCCCCTGACCAGCCTTGACGTGCCAGATGTCGTGCCGGCCAAAGCAGCGATAGCCGCCTAAGCCCCCACTTATGGTGGCTTTTCGAATCAAAAGCTGTGTAACGCCGATGAAGGCGATGATCCTGGCCGCGGGCAGAGGAACAAGGGTCCAGCCGATCACCCACGTGATCCCCAAACCCATGATTCCGATCCTGCAAAAGCCGGTGATGGAGTTCCTGCTCGAACTTCTCAAGGAGCATGGGTTCAAGGAGGTGATGGTGAATGTGTCTCACCTCGCTGAAGAAATCGAGAATTACTTCCGCGATGGTCAGCGATTCGGCGTAGAGATCGCTTACAGCTTCGAGGGAAGAATCGAAGATGGCGAGTTGATTGGTGATGCCCTCGGCTCAGCGGGTGGGCTGAAAAAAATCCAGGATTTTCAGAGATTTTTCGACGACACCTTTGTGGTGCTTTGCGGTGATGCGCTCATCGACCTTGATCTCACCGAGGCCGTGCGCCGCCATCGAGAAAAGGGTGCCATGGCCAGCCTGATCACCAAAAGGGTCCCTAAAGATCAGGTGAGCAGCTACGGCGTTGTTGTCAGTGATCAAGAAGGCCAGATCAAAGCCTTCCAAGAGAAGCCAACGATTGAGGAAGCCCTCAGCGACACGATCAATACCGGTATCTACCTCTTCGAACCCGAGATCTTCGATCACATTCCATCAGGTCAATCATTTGATATCGGCTCCGACCTCTTCCCGAAGCTGGTGGAACTCGGAGCTCCCTTCTACGCCCTGCCCATGGATTTTGAATGGGTCGATATTGGCAAGGTTCCCGACTACTGGCAGGCCATCCGCAGCGTGCTGCAGGGCGAAGTCCGGCAGGTGGGCATCCCTGGCAAGCAAGTACGTCCCGGTGTGTATGCCGGCCTGAACGTGGCGGCCAACTGGGATCGCATCAATGTGCAGGGGCCGGTTTATGTGGGCGGAATGACCCGAATCGAAGACGGAGCCACCTTGATCGGTCCCTCGATGATTGGCCCCAGCTGCCACATCTGCGAAGGGGCCACGATCGACAACTCCATCATTTTTGACTACTCGAGAATCGGTGCCGGCGTGCAGCTGGTGGAGAAACTGGTGTTCGGTCGCTACTGCGTTGGCCGCAACGGCGACCATTTCGACCTTCAGGAAGCAGCGCTCGACTGGCTGATCACCGATGCCCGTCGCCAAGATCTTGTGGAGCCCTCCCCCCAGCAAAAGGCCATGGCCGAGCTGCTCGGCACCGACCTCACTGCACCGGCAAGCTGACACCGGCACGGTCCAACACCTCAGGAATGCGCTGTTCCGCTTTCACAGCCATCAGATGCACCCCCTGGGCGATTCCTGTGAACTGACGCACCTGCTCAGCAGCAATCGCGATGCCTTCAGCCATTGGGTCCTTGGCCTGATCCAAACGGTCAATCAGATGGTCGGGGATGCATGCACCCGGCACCATGCGATTGATGAACCGGGCATTGCGGGCTGACTTGAGCAAAAACACCCCTGCGAGCACTGGCAGTTCGAGGGGATCGGCAAGGTCTCTGCAGAACCTTTCCAGCGCATGCGGATCCATCACCATCTGCGTTTGCACGAATCGAGCACCGGCCTCACGCTTGCGCGCGAGGCGACGTGACAGACCGGACCAACTCGCGCAGTGGGGATCAGCGGCAGTTCCGGCGAACAGATTGGTTGGACCGTCAACCAGCCTGTCTTTGACAGGATCCTCCCCTCGATTGAACGCGCTCACCTGCTGCAGAAGCCGAACCGACTCCAGCTCGTGGACCGAGCGAACAGACGCTTGATCACCGGCGCGTACTGGATCTCCGGTGAGGCAAAGCACATTGCGGATCCCCAGGGCATGGGCGCCAAGCAGGTCGGCTTGAAGTGCGATGCGGTTGCGATCGCGTCCAGCCATCTGCAGAACGGGCTCCAAGCCGTGATCGAGCAGTAAACGACACACAGCGAGACTGCACATGCGCATCACCGCCCGGCTGCCATCGGTGACATTGATGGCTTGAACACGGCCGCGCAGGCATTCCGCCATCGCGATGGTGTGGGCGGGATCGCCTCCTCTCGGTGGCATGACCTCAGCAGTGATCGTGATGGACCCAGCCTCAAGGCTGCGCTGCAGCGCGGAACTCAAACGACGGAACGCTTCTGAGGGCCACTATGGAAGATCACGTTCTGCGGCGATGCCTAAGATGGTGGCTAGGTTGATCCAGTCGGTCAGTATGACCAAGGCCGAGGGAGCAGACGCAATGAATGTTTCCCTCTCCGCTAGGGAGCTTGAAATCATCGAACTGGTCTCAGAGGGACTGACCAATCAGGAGATTGCCGAGCGACTCACCATCAGCAAGCGCACCGTTGATAATCATGTGAGCAACGTGTTCACAAAAACCGGATCCAAGAATCGCGTTGCCCTCCTCAACTGGGCGATGGATCACGGCAAAATTTGCCGGGATGGCTTCAACTGCTGCTCGCTTCCGGAAGCATCCGACGACGCGTCCTAACCGCCAACGGCAACGGAACGGGAAGGTCGAGCATCGAGCAGTGCGTTAGAGAAAGGTCGAAGAGATCGGCATAAGCAATGCAGGCCTCACGATCGAGACCGATGAATCGCAAAATCCCCTCATGGTCATAGAGGCCGTGCACGGCACCTTCACGTTTCCTGAGAGAAATCTAAAGGAAAACCAAAGAAGCCTTCAAGGGTGTTTGGACTCATTCACCGGTGCTCAAGCCGTAGCTGGATCTCAGCTCATCAGGCCATGCCGCCATGGGAGTGGCAGCGAGGGCCGCATTGCTCCAGCGGCCATCACCCGTTATTTCCTGGCCACACCACGAAGGCACATCAAGAGAGGCCCCTTCACGAGCCAACTCCACCTCAGCGAGCACAAGAGGGGCGTTGTCCCCCTCGAAGCAATCCACAACCCAGTCACCACCGGGCAGCGCGAGGGAATAGCGGGTCTTGATCAGGCGATGAGGTGCCAGATCCCAGAGCGCCTCTGCATCGGTGGTGGGCAGGGGATATTCAAATTCATGGCGTGCAAGTCCCGACGTGGGCGCCTTGAGGGTGAGCCAGGCCTGACCATCGGCGCGCAAGCGCATCCGCACGGTGACACCATCCTTGGACACCGCCAGATAGCCCTGCCTGAGCGGCTGAGGAGCACCTGCCAAGGCACGCCAGCCCGAACCGGTCACCAAGAAACGTCGTTCGATCTCGAGAGGCATCGGGGTTTCAGTTCGGCGAAGGCATGCTGTCGACCAAACTGCCCGCCCAATGCAGTTTGCGCGACAAGGTGCGGTAGTACGAAGGGTTCTGCTCCAGCTGCACCATGAGGGCGTGATGGGGAGCCCGTTGAATCACACAGCATTCCCCAGGTGCCATCACTTCCCCCGCGGCACCATCCTTCCAGAGCTTCACCTGGCGATGGGAATCCCCGAGAGGCCAGATCACCAGACGCGAGCGAGGGGGAAGCACAATCGGTCGACTCGACAAGCTCATCGGACAGATGGCACTGACGATGATTGCGTCAATCCCGGGGTGAAGAATGGGTCCTCCAGCCGCCATGGCGTAGCCGGTGGAACCAGTGGGTGTGGACAGGATCAACCCATCACCCCTCACCTGATCCACCACCTCTCCATCAATCTCCAGTTCCAACGTGCATGTTGGGGCAAGATCCTCGCGATAAGGGCGGAGATAGATGTCGTTGAGAGCCCAGTGCCGTTCCTCCACAGACGTCGCCCCCGAGGGAAGGCCTGAAACGGGACAGGCCAGATCATCGCCTCTGTTGACCACGGCCTGAAGCATCATGCGTCGCTCCATGGCGAAATGATCCTCAAGAATCCGCGTCCAGAGCGTGTCACTGCGCAGCAGGCCAGGCTCATGGGTCAGAAATCCCAGATGGCCACCCACGTTGAAGCAGAGGATGGGGACATCCAGCACGGCCAGGTGCCGAGCGGCTCCAAGCACGGTGCCATCGCCACCGAGAACAACCGCCAAATCAGGCAGCTCAGGCTCAGATGCCAGAAGACCGGGAAAGGGATCCGCCGTGAGCCCACTCATTGCGATCGCAACAGACACACCCAGCAACTCCAACTGGGAAGCACACGCTTTTGCCTCCTTCAGAGCGAGCGGACTGTCAGCCCTATAGATCAGCCAAACCCGTTGCAGCTGCATGGTGGGGGCGCTGCCCTACCAGCGCAGAAGGTTGAAGCGTTCCATGTCCACTGTGACGCGATTGCGATAAAGCGACAAAAGAATCGCCAAACCAACAGCAGCCTCCGCCGCAGCCACGGTGATCACAAAAACCGAGAACACCTGTCCTCGAATCAACTGTCCATCCACGTAGGACGAGAACGCCATGAGATTGATGTTCACGGCGTTGAGCATCAACTCGATGCTCATGAGCACCCGAACAGCGTTACGACTGTTGATCAGCCCCCAAACTCCTGTGCAGAACAAAACTGCCGCAACAAGAAGGTAAGCCTCGAGGGGAACGGAACCGGAAAGCAGCTCAGAAGCCATGGGTGAGAGGGGAAGAGAAGATCAGGCGGGTGGCTGGTCCACCAGCAGAGGAGTGCGTGCTTTTTCGATCAAGCCTTGATCCACAGCTTCACCAGTGCCTGGGTCCACTGCCTGCACATCCCGCCGCGCCAACACGATGGCCCCAATCATGGCCATCAGAAGCAGCACGGATGCCAGCTCGAAGGGAAGCAGGTAGTCGGTGAAAAGGTGCTCACCGATGCGAATCGTCGCCCCTTCGCCGATGGGCTCTGGCCCCTGAGCCCAAGGCGTGGTGAGCACCACGCGGGTCAGGAGAACGAACAAGCCCGCACAAACCCCACCGGAGAGCAGACGACGGACTGCAATCCCAGGAATCGGAGCCAGATCCTCACGCTTGTTGACCAGCATGATCGCGAACAGGATCAGAACATTGACAGCACCGACATAGACCAGGACCTGGGCGGCTGCCACAAAGCTGGCATTCAGCAGCAAATAAAGGCCAGCGACCGCGAGAAAAACGCCACCCAGGAGGAAGGCCGAGTACACGATGTTGCTGAGGAGCACAACACCAAGGGCTCCCAGAACGATGACAGCGCTGAGAACAAGAAAGCTGATCAGCTGCGTTGACGCTGCGATCGTCATTCAGCGCTCCCCTTGCTGGTGTTGGTTGATGTCGCCGATTCTCCCTCATTGCCTGCTGAGCCACCAGCGTTCTGCTTCAGAGAGGACAGAACCTGGTCGGGACGTTGACCTGCCCGCGGACGCGATGGATCCACGCCATGGGGCTGCACTTCACCGGCCGGAAGATACGCCAATTCCCTGAGGGGTTGGACGGCGGGGTCGGTGGTCACACTGGTTGGGAGCCGCCCGAGGGCCACGTTGTCGAAGTTGAGGCTGTGGCGGTCGAAAGCAGCCAGCTCATACTCCTCCGTCATCGACAGGCAATTGGTGGGGCAGTACTCCACACAGTTGCCACAGAAAATGCAGACCCCGAAGTCGATGGAGTAGTTCCGCAACTCCTTCTTCTTGGTCTCCTTGTTCATCACCCAGTCCACCACTGGGAGGTTGATGGGACAAACCCGCACGCAGACTTCACAAGCGATGCACTTGTCGAACTCGTAGTGAATCCTTCCGCGGTAGCGCTCTGACGGAATCAGCTTCTCGTAGGGGTACTGCACCGTCACGGGACGGCGCTTCATGTGATCGAAGGTGACAGCCAGGCCTTGGGTGAGATTGCGCGCTGCGTCAACAGCGTCGCGGGTGTAGTCACCAACCTGTTTGAGGAAACCGAACATTGGCTGAGGTCAGGTAAGAAGCGGTCTGACGAGAGAAAACCAGAGCGTCATGATGACGTCACCCGGATGAAAGTGTCGTGTTCACCCACCGAACGCTACGGGGAATGCGAGCTTGAGAGCCGCCGTGACCAGCAGATTGACCAAGGCCAGCGGAAGCAGAAATTTCCAACCGAGGTCCAAGAGCTGGTCAATGCGCACCCGGGGCGTGGTCCAGCGCAGCAGGATGGCGATGAACACCAGCAGGTAAGCCTTCAGCACGGTCATCACGATGCCTGTCGCGCCTGTGATCACCTGAACGAGCGGCGCGTCAACAGACTGGCCAAGCCAACCAGCGAGCCATTCCACGGGCACTGGGAAGCCCCAGCCACCGAGATACAGAACGGAGACCAGAAGGGCGGATAACACCAGGTTGATGTAGCTGCCCAAATAGAAGAGGGCGAATTTCATGCCCGCGTATTCGGTCTGGTAACCGGCGACCAGTTCCTCTTCCGCTTCGGGGAGGTCGAAAGGAAGACGTTCGCATTCAGCCAGGGCACAGATCCAGAAGATCAGGAAACCCACCGGTTGGCGCCAGATGTTCCAGCTCAGGATTCCAGCGCCTGTCTGCTGGCTGACAATGTCGACGGTGCTGAGTGAATTGCTCATCATCACCACCGCGAGAACAGCGAGGGCAAGCGGAATCTCGTAGCTGATCGACTGGGCGGCAGCCCTGAGTCCACCGAGCAGGGAGTACTTGTTGTTGGAGGCATACCCACTCATCAGCAGCCCGATGGGCTGAACGCTGCTGAGGGAGATCCAGAGGAAGATCCCAACCCCCACATTGCTGATCAGAAGATTCTGTCCAAAGGGAACGATCAGCCAGGACAGGATCACCGGCACCACGACGAGCACAGGGCCAAGCGTGAACAGCAGCCCATCAGCCCTTGCCGGAATGATGTCCTCTTTGACCAGAAGCTTGAGGCCATCGGCAAGGGGCTGAAGAACACCGAGAGCTCCGGCATATTCCGGTCCAATGCGCTGCTGAACAGCAGCGGAGATCTTGCGTTCCAACCAGACCGTGACCAGCGCACCAACCACTGCTGCCACAAGCACCAGAAGCATGGGCAGCGGCAGCCAGATCAACCGGGCCGCCTGATCAGAGAGACCGAAGCCCTCCAGGGTCTGACTGAAGCTCTGTTCGAGATCCAGACCGGGACTCACCAGAGCCGGTGCATTGGTGGCAAAGAAAGTCACCATGAACTGAGGATTGATGTGTGCAACTTAGGTGCTTGCGGAGGGAAGCCGGTCTTCCAGCGGGCTCCACTGACGCATCGAACAGCCCGTGTAGATCTGAGAGGGCCGGAAAATGCGGTTGGCGCCCAGTTGCTCCCGCCAGTGGGCAAGCCATCCCGCCACCCTGGCGATGGCGAACACGGGCGTGAACAGATCCCTTGGAATGCCGAGCTTGCGGTACACCAAGCCCGAGTAGAAGTCCACATTGGGGAAAATCCCTTTCGGCCCGAGGCGACGCTCGGCAGCGGCCTCCAGAGCACGGGCCACGTCGTACATCTCGTCGTGGCCGAAGCGGGCAAACAGCTCTTCGGCCAGTGCCTGAAGAATCACAGCACGGGGGTCTTTCACCCGGTACTCCCGATGGCCGAAACCCATCACTTTGCGTTTGCTTGCGATGGCCGCATCGAGGTAATCGGCGGCACGATCGGCTGTCCCGATCTCATCCAACATGGCGAGCACATCTTCATTGGCTCCTCCATGCAGGGGACCGGCCAGGGTTCCCACAGCGGAAGCGACCACGGCGTAAGGATCGGTCAACGTGCTGGCTGTCACCCTCGCGCTGAACGTGCTGGCATTCAGGCTGTGTTCCGCATGCAGGATCAGACAGCGATCAAAGATTCTCGACGCCAGAGGGTCAGGCTCACGCTCCATGAGCATGTAAAGGAAATTGGCCGAATAGGCCAGGTCATCACGGGGTTGAATCGGATCCTGTCCTTTGCGGATCAACTGAAACGCCGCAACCATGGTGGGGATCTTGGCGATCAACCTCACGACGGCGTCGTAGATGTACTGGGGATCATCGATGGCGCGCCGGGAGTAAAACAACCCGAGCGAGGCCGCACTCGACTGCAGAGCATCCATCGGATGACCATCCGATGGAAAACACTTCATCATGTCGCGAACGCGGAAGCTCACCCGTCGGTGCATCTGCACCTCCTGCTCGAAATCTCTCAGCTGCTGTGGATTGGGGAGTTCACCCCAGATCAGTAGGTAGGTGGTTTCCAGGAAACTGCAGTGGGACGCGAGCACATCAACGGGATAGCCGCGATAGGACAGCAATCCCTTCTGCCCGTCGATATCGCAGATTGACGACTGGGTTGCAGGAACCCCTTCCAACCCAGGGCGGAACACCAAACCGGTGCGCTCATGACGGATTTCTCCCCCCTCGGTTGGACTCACCAATCGCCTTCAACTCAGAGGCAACTTAATCGGAGCACGGGATCAGGAGTCGAGGCTTGAGCAGCGCCTGCAGCTCAGCATGTCCGAAAGGATCGTCAAGAAGCGCATCCCAACGGAGATGGCAAAAGCCTGCTTTGCGCAATCGCAGGCTGCCAGGTGCCGCTCCGATCAGTGCAGCGGCGAGCGCGCTGAGATCGGGTTCATGGCCGACCAGAAGGCATCGGCCGTGGAGTGATCGCAGCAAAGGCCTGGGATCGCGTCCAGGGGCGAGGGTCGACTCGATCCTTGCCTGCGAAGCCAAACCCGCCTGTACGGCCAGATCGGCGGTTTCTGCGGCACGCCTGTAAGGACTGCAGAGAATTTGGTCGGCTCGATAACCCAAAGCCCGAAGGCGGTTGGCGACCGCCAAGGTGCGCTGCACTCCGCGCAGCGTCAGGGGGCGATCCGGATGGTCCTGCCCATGGTCCCGTTCAGCAGCAATGCCATGACGGAACAGGAAGAGATCAACCGAATCGGAGGCGGGCATGCAGACGCAGGCTGCTCGACTCACCACTCTGACTTGATGCTGAGTCTGGTGCTGCAGCCAGCGTGAGGCTCTGCACCGCAGGACTCAGCGCTCGTCCACCCAGGCCCTGAAGCAGAATCCAGGGTCGCCACTGCGCAAGGCCATCCCGACTTGGATCGGCGGACAGGGCGAGCTGCTGCGTGATCGGTGCCTTGACCAGGCTGCGCAACTCCTGCAGATGCTGCTTCAGAGCGCTTGGATCGCTGCCACTGCGACGTTGACGCAGTCCCTCCAGGGTTTGCCCCCACCAGTTGAAGCCAGAACCATGCTCTAACGCCACAGCAAGATCAGCCGTCAGCGACTCCTCACCATGGCGTCGTTGACGCACCAGCCGTGTCCAAACCTGAAGCGATTGGCCATCGGCATCCAGGGTGGATCCCACGAGGCCGCCTTGCTCGAGCTGGCGGCTCACCGCATCCGGCGATGGTGCATCCGCACGGCTGCCCAGAAGCCAACCCGCCTCACCCTCTTGGAAGAGCAGCGGGCCGGAATCGAGAGCAGCCACAGCCGCTGCCCCTTCTGCCGTGCTGGACTCCAGCGCTCGCCGCAACGCTGGAGCAATCCACTGCGCCAAAGGATTCTGGCTGTCGGGATTGATCAATGCCTGGGGCGCCGACAACAGGGCCAGCGCGTGAGCGTCCCCCCCGGCACCGGCAAGGAGAGCCTCAGCATCAGAGCGTTCATCGGCCGCAGGTATCACCTCGTCTCGAAAACGAACCAGCGCCTTCAGGTCGAGATCCGTGCCCTGGGTTGCGAGGCCAGCGACCAAACCGGTGAGATCACCACGGTTGGCGATCACGGCGGGGACGCCAAGCCAACGCTGCATGGCAGCTGGACTGGCTGTGAGAAACGCCACCCCAGAACCGAGAGATCTCAAATCATTGGCAAGACCTTCATCGCCTTGGAGCTGCAAACTCTCCAACTGCGACACATCGAGGGCCTGCTCCAGTACCCCACGACCTGAAGCCAGGAGCAGAAGGTCATCATCGATCAGTGCCGTGGCGATCGGCTGGGGGTCGCGCCCCAACAAGGCACCTCGACCACTAATCACACCCATGCCCCGATAGCGGGTGATCTGCAAATCAGTCCCGGCCAGGCTGCGGGTCTGCCAGAACCGCTGCAGAAAACGTCTCGCCCCGTCGTCGTCCTGACTGGACAGAGCCAGAACCCACCCCAAAGCGCCCGGATCACCGGCGTTGGCGGTGCTGTCATCCAACACGGCCAAACTCACCTGCGGGCCGATCCAGTCCCGCAGTTCGTCGTTGAAATTCAGGCCTGCCAGAGCGAAAGCGCCATCACGGAGCTGGCGGGTGCTTTCACTCACGGCCTCGCGTTGACGCACCGGGGCAACAGCTCGGGCATAGGCCGGGATGCGCGACGGATCCACCAGCCAATTGAAGGTGAGTTCAGCATCGCGGGGCATGAATCGCGCCGCTCGGGTGAGCTCCAACGGGCGATCCACAATCCGTAGCGGGCTCTGTCTGGCCATTGCCCACCACACCCCGAGGGCCAGGGTGAGGAGCACCATGGCCGATGCGACCAGAGCGAGCAGGAACGAACGCCCCTTCATGAACAAGCGGTGAAGGACATCATGGTCATCTTCATGCATCCAGGATGCATGGCCAGCCCAGAGCCAGACTGATGCCATGAACCAACGCACGCCTCAACCCCTGACCGCCGCGGAGCTGGCGGCCTGGCTGAAGAAGGAGCCTGCGTTGACCCTGGTCGATGTTCGTGAACACAGAGAACTGACAATCGCTGCCTTTCCCTACCCAGTGGAGCATCTGCCGTTAAGTGAGGCGGCGCAATGGATGGATGCCATCGACCAGCGGCTGCCCGCATCCCAAGCCGTGGTTGTGCTTTGCCATGCAGGGGTGCGCAGCTGGAACTTCGGATGCTGGCTGCTGGAACGCAATCCCGCGCAGGAGGTTTGGAATCTCGAGGGTGGCATTGATGCCTGGAGCCTGGCCGTGGATTCCTCCGTGCCGCGCTACTGAACGCCATTCCTGCCTGAACCAACCGTCGGCTTCGTGACGGTCACGCTCGAATCCAAGGAATCATTCGTACGATCGCTCCATCTCGTTAGCTGCTGTGGAGCTCCTGCCCCGACGCCAACAGGAAGTGCTGCAGGCCACGGTCCATCACTACGTGGACACGATTGAACCGGTAGGCAGCAAAACCCTCGTTCAGCGTTTCGGGCTTCAGGCGAGCTCAGCCACGGTGCGTTCGGCGATGGGAGCTCTGGAGCAAAAAGGCCTGCTGGTGCAGCCCCATCCATCCGCCGGTCGAATTCCCAGTCCAAGGGGGTACCGCCACTACGTGGACTGCTTGCTGCCCAAGCCTGGAGCCGCAGTTCACCACCTTGAGCAGGAACTCACCCAACTGAGCTTGCGCTGGGCTGCACTCGATGATCTCCTGCAGCAGCTGACACGGCGCTTAACCGATTTCACAGGGTTGATGAGCCTGATCACCCTGCCGCAACCGTCAGAGCAACGGCTGCACGCGATTCGCCTGGTCCCCACGGATGAAAGGCTTTTGGTGATGCTGGTGGCTGATTCCAGCCAAACCCATCACCTCAATCTGCGTTTGCCTCACGGCAGTGTCCATCAGGTGGCGGCCCTTGAGCGCTGGACCGATGATCAACTGCATCAGTCCGGACAGATCAGCTGGGAGTCGTTACCGCAGCAGCTGCAAACCTGTGGACAGGCACTGAGGGAAGCCCTTCACAACGAAGAAGGTCGATTCATCAGCCCAAGTGATCAGAGCGCTCACGTTCATGGCGTGTCCAGACTGGTGGCACAACCGGAGTTCAGCGACAGCACCAAGGTGGCCCCGCTCCTCGATCTGATGGATTGCAACCCCGCCGCCTTCATCCCCAGCGGTCCCGGTCATGATGACTGGGTTTGGATCGGCGGGGAGCATCCCCATACGGCTCTGAGCGACTGTTCTGTGATCCAATCGAGTTATCGGGATGGACAAGGAGGTGTGGGGCAAGTGGCTCTTGTGGGCCCAATGCGCATGGCTTACGCCACGGCACGTGCTGCCGTTCAATGTGTTGCGAAACACCTCAATCATCTTCTGAGCTGAGTGACAAGCCCCAGGCCATCTCGCCATCTCCCTCGGGCCCTGATGTGGTCTGCAGGAATCACAATGCTGGCCTTGGGGCTTTGGGCTGGAACAACCTTCCACGCCAAACGCTCGACCTTGATTGCTCCTAAAGGAGACAACGTTGATCCAAGCAGAAAGAACGCGGTCGCGACATCAAACATCAACTCACTGCTGAACGAGCAACCAAAGCCCTACATTTTCGCTCAGTCACTCCCACTAACAGGCCCTGCTGCACACCTGGGCAAGAGCTACAGCAGGGGGATCGATGCCGCGCTTCGCGAGATCAATCAGGCTGGTGGAATCAACGGACGCCCTGTAAAAATCTGGCGCTTGGATGATGGCTATGAACCCAATTTGACCATCACCAATACAGCACTGTTCACGAAGCAACCTGAGGTGCTGGGTCTTTTCGGGTACGTGGGGACTCCCACAACCAAAGCCATCCTCAACGCAGCGAGCAAGGCCAAGCTTCCCATCATCGCGCCGATGACAGGGGCTAGCGCACTACGACAGCCGCAACAGGGCAATCTTGTGCACTACCGCTCCAGTTACGCCCAAGAAGCCAATCGCATTGTCAACCACCTCATCAACGACGGATATGTGCGCATCGCCATCGCCTACCAGAACGACGCCTACGGGAAGGACGTCCTGGCCAGCCTGAGATCAGCCTTACGACGCCATGGGCTCAAACCAGCGAGCACGGTTCCGCTACCGAGAAACTCCACCCGTGTCAGTGCAGCGGCACTCAGCCTCGACCGAAGCAATCCAGACGCGCTCGTGGTGATTTCCACCAGTCAAACCATGAGCGCCGTCGTTTCCAACCTGCATCGCATGGGCAGCCATCCCCAGCTGATGACCATTTCCTTCATCGGAACGAAAGCACTGTTCGACGACCTTCCCCAGAGTGCGTCCTACGGAATCGGCGTCACCCAAGTGGTTCCTTTCCCTTGGGATCGTCGCCAACCCGATGTGAAGCGCTACCAAAAAACATTACAAGCACAAAGTGACCAGCCTGATTTTGATTTCGTCAGCCTTGAGGGCTTCCTCGCGGCTGAATGGCTGATCAACGCACTAAAAAATTTAGGTCCACAGCCCACCAGATCAGCTCTGATGAAGGAACTTAAACGCACATCACCGGTTCAAAACAGGCGAGGAAGTCAGAACGTGGATCTCGTGTTTCTCGGCAGCGGCCCTTGGCAACCTTAAAACCCTCCTGATAACTCCTAAGTCAACGTCCAGGTCACCAGCGAAACCCCAACCAGAATTGAAAGTGAGAGCGAAGGCCAGATCTGCTCTAAAAACAACTCTCTACGCAACAACAGCCGACGGAGATCAGGGTCTTGTGCATTAGCAGCTCGACGCTTGAGGGCTTCGAGGTAGAGCACCAGCCCGAAACTTACAAACGACGTGAGATAAGCGATCACATACACACTATCCATAAACGTAAGATACGAAAGATCTGGCAAATCCGCCTTGTAACCCTCCTGCAAAAATATCAACGTTAAAAGCACTGCAACAGGAATTTCTATTCGGAATTCAGTCATCACACGCGTGATCAAAATGACGGATGCCATCACAATGATCAACGGCTGAATCAAGGTCCAGAAGGCCGACCAACTCGATCGCTGATAAGAGGAATCAAAGATCAGCTGACTAAACTCATTATCCTCAGAGCTGAACCCCAAACCCGAGGAAAAATGGTGTCGATACTCTCCGATAGACCACCCTCGAGAGAGCCATCCAGGGAGCGACGAATACAACCCTAAACCGCTGTCGCGGAGATCAGGGATGAGTCGCAAATTCTCAAAGACCAGATCTCCGAAAGGATCTTCAGCCTCAAGAACGATGGGAAGACTGACCGAATTAAACGGAAAACGACGCAAATCCAAGGTATCAATATAAAACTGACCCGTGTAAACAAATCCCTGGGAAAACATCCCTTGCCCGAGCTTACGCGCCTCGCGAAGAGGCGTAATCGCAGTGGTTTCAGGATTAATATCATTCTCGAAACTAATCACCTCTTCAATACTCAGTTCTCGCTCAGAAAGGTACTCTTGAAATGCTTGATCCCACTGCATCCATAGGTAGCCCTTGCTTGAAAAAGCGGGAATCTCAAGATCAACATCAAAATTATTGGCCACGTAAACGCCTGCATACACCTTGTACGGAGCTTTTTCCAGAAGCGCTGCATCCCGCTTCACCTCAAGGCCCTGAAGCGGCTTACCCCGAGAGGCCACACCAGAAGCTTCATTCACAATATGTGGCGTACTGGTGAGGCGCAGAATCTCTCTTGATTGAACAATATCGGTCGACTCATAACCCAGGAATCGACCAAGCAAAATCATTGAAATTGCCACCACAATCAGCAACAGCACGTTCCAACGTTTTTGACGCTGGTCTGGGAGCCGCGTGAGAAAAGGGCGCAGACGGTTAACGATGCGCTTCATAGGCACTGCTCAGCAATCCTCTTCAGAGACCGAACTCAGACAAAGGCACGGCTGAATCAGAGGGCATCTCCGAGACGTTCTGCCACGGTGTTGACATCCTTGTCGCCTCGACCTGAACAATTGAGAACCACTTCCGTTCCTGCGGAGAGTGTGGGGCAAAGCGTTTCCAGCCAGGCGAAGGCATGGGCCGTTTCCAGAGCAGGAATAATCCCTTCCAGCCGACTCACCAGCTGCAGGGCTTCCAGCGCCTCGGCATCGGTGACAGCACCATATTCAGCTCGCCCGATCTCACGCAGGTAGCTGTGCTCAGGGCCGACACCTGGATAGTCCAGACCGGCACTGATGGAATGCGCTTCCTGCACCTGACCGTCCTGGTCTTGCAGGAGGAGACTCATCGCTCCGTGCAGCACGCCCACCCGTCCTTCGGTGATGGTGGCGGCATGGCGTCCGGTTGCGACGCCGTCACCAGCGGCTTCCACACCAATCAGACGCACATCGGTGCACTCAACAAAGGGGTGGAACAGGCCCATCGCATTCGATCCCCCACCGACGCAGGCCATCAACACGTCGGGCAGACGCCCAAACGCCTCCCGGCACTGCTGCCGGGTTTCCTGACCGATCACCGCGTGAAAGTCACGCACCAGCATGGGATAAGGATGGGGACCCGCCACAGATCCAAGGATGTAGTGCGTGGTCTCCACATTGGTGACCCAGTCACGGATCGCCTCACTGGTGGCGTCTTTGAGGGTGGCGGTCCCCGCCGTCACCGGGTGAACGGTGGCACCGAGGAGGCGCATCCGGAACACGTTCAAAGCCTGTCGGCGCATGTCTTCAGCGCCCATGTACACCACACACTCCAGGCCGAAGCGGGCACAAACGGTGGCGGTGGCCACACCATGCTGGCCAGCACCGGTTTCGGCGATCACCCGCTTCTTACCCATCCGCAGAGCCAGAAGGGCCTGCCCAAGAGCGTTATTGATCTTGTGGGCACCGGTGTGATTCAAGTCTTCCCGCTTCAGCCAGATGCGGGGACCACCGTCGGCACGGCGGTAGTGCTCCGTGAGCCGTTCCGCTTCGTAAAGCGGTGTAGCCCGGCCGACGTAGCTCTTCAGCAGCCGATTGAGTTCCGCGGTGAACGCAGGATCTTTCCAGGCCTGAGCAGCCGCTTGCTCCAGCTCGGCCAATGCCGGCATCAGTGTTTCTGGGACGTACTGACCGCCGTAACGACCAAAACGGCCAGCAGCCGCTGGACGCGAACTGACGGCGAGATCGGAGGCAGAGGGTTGCGAGGGCAAGGTGCTGGTCACGAAGCAATGGACCGCACGCGCGACCCTTGAGCGTTGACTCAGCGTAAGCAGGCGATCACGCGATGCCGTGGATCACAGGACTGGATCCGCAGATCCCTGAAACCAGCGGAATGCAGCGCTTCAGCCATATCGAGGCGGAAGTACTGCTCGATGTAGGGCTCCGTGCTCTTCAGCAACGTGGCCACGGCGGCAGGCAAACGCTGCAGCACCGACGACGCCGGATCTTGATCCACCATCAGCAAGGCTCCCCCAGGCCGAAGCAACCGGAACGCCTCCGCGAGCACGGCATGGGTGGCGCTCTGAGGCAGCTCATGGCACACAAACTGAAGGCTGATCAGGTCGTACGACGCCGCTGCCAGCCCTGTGTTTTCCGCTGCGGCATGCACCCAACCATCCACCAATCCCTCGTGATCGCGCACGCTGGCGACAGCGAGCATCTCGGGGGAAAGATCCAAACCGTGAATGCGCAGAGGTGACTCCTGTCGCCTCTCGGCACGCAAGCGCAGCCAGCGGCTGAGATGCTGGGTGCTGACGCCCACGGAACACCCCAGATCCAGTGCCTGCTGCACCGGGGTGGTCAGCAGGGGCTCCACCACCTGATGAATGGCATCGCGCAGACGGGTCTGGGCGATCAGAGGGGTGAGGGTCTCCTCAGGCCAGATGCGTAATGCCATGGCATCGGTGGCTTGCTCAGCCTCCGCGGCGGCCTGCCAGCAGAGATTGCCCTGCTCATAGGCATGGAAGCGAGCGCGGTAGTAATCGGGCGGGACCAAACCAGGGGTCGTCAGCTCCGACTGCCGGGAACTCGCTTGATCCCACAGCGTCTTGCGGCGCGCCCTCCAGGGGATGCCATTGCGTTCAGCCGTGCGGATGATCAGCTGCCGAGCCTGAAAGAACAGGGGTCGACGCAGCCAGCCGATGCTGATCAACCGCTCAATCCAGCGACCGAGACCCTGGCTCGAATCAGCCCATTGCGGTGTGGATGCTGAAGCGTTCATCGCAGAGACGGCAGGATGGTGGGGGGTTCAAGGGGAACGATGCCGAAGGGAGGCTGGCAGGAATTCAGCAGCACCGACAGTCTGCAGCGACCGGTGGCCCCGTCGTCAGACCCGACACCCAAGGCAGAACAAAGGGTTCGGGTCCAACCCACCCGAGGAGGGAAGGGTGGCAAAACCGTCACCGTGATCCGCGGACTGGATCTCGACCCTGCCGGATTCAAAACCCTGCTGAAAAAGCTGAAAACCAGGATCGGCAGTGGCGGCACGCTGAAAGGTGATTGCATCGAACTGCAGGGTGACCAGGTGGATCTGGCCTTGGAGCTCTTGACGAAGGAGGGGTACCGACCGAAGCGGGCCGGCGGTTGAGCGACAATGCGCCCTCGATTGTTCACCTCACGTCTCCCATGAGCTCAGCGTCTCCGAAGGCCACCAACATCGTGTGGCATCAGGCCTCGGTGGACCGCGATGCCAGGGCTGAGCAGCGTGGCCATCGCAGCGCCATTCTCTGGTTCACAGGCCTGAGTGGAGCAGGCAAGAGCACCCTGGCCAATGCCGTGAACCAGGCTCTGTTTGAACGCGGCCTGGCCACCTATGTGCTGGATGGCGACAACATCCGCCATGGTCTCTGCCGCGACCTTGGCTTCTCGGACGCAGACAGGGAGGAGAACATCCGTCGCATCGGTGAAGTTGCCAAGCTCTTTCTGGACTCTGGCGTGATCGTTCTCACAGCTTTTGTGTCCCCGTTCCGCGCTGATCGCGATAAAGCCCGTGCCCTGGTGGGTGAGGGTGACTTTCTCGAAATCTTCTGCTCAGCAGACCTGAGCGTTTGCGAAGAACGCGACACCAAGGGCCTTTACGCCAAGGCCAGAGCGGGCGACATCAAGGAATTCACAGGAATTTCCAGCCCCTATGAGGCTCCGGAGCATCCGGAACTCTCTGTCGACACAGGCGCTGGAGAGCTTGAAACCTGTGTCAACGAGGTTGTGAGCGCACTCGAGAGTCGGGGGATCATCCCCGCTCAGGCTTGATCAACTCACTGCTGGCAGGGATGCCTTGATGCTCTGCCCAGGCATCCACCAGCGTTTTGAAACAACTGGCCACCGGAACGGCCAGAAGCAAACCCAGCAACTCACCAAAGCCATACAGCTCTCCCGCTTTGGCGCCGAGAGGAAGGGCGATCAGCAGCCAGGCCGGCTGCAGTCCAACGATGCTGCCCATCAAGCGCGGTTGGATCACCTGATCCACCAGCTGACCGACCAGGATCGCCGCCACCAGGATCTCCAAACCTGTCTTGGGGTCCTGAAAAGCCAGAAGTCCACTCACCGCGATGATCGTGAGGGCGCTCGCATAGGGGATCAAGGTGGTGAAACCGATCAAAACGGCAAACAAAACGCCGTAGGGAATCTTGAGCACCGTGAAGACCACGATCTGACCCATGGCCAGGATCAAAGCCAGCAGAACCTGGCCGGCGAAGTAGCCCCGGAATGTGCGTGAAAGCGTGCTGATCACGAGCTCACGCCAAGCCGTGGGAAGCCAACGGGCCAGGCCCGCTGCAATCGAGCGGCCACCCAGAAGAAAGAACACCGCCAAGACCAACACAATCACTGTGTTGATGGTGGTTCCCAGGGTTGCCCCGAGGATGCCGAGCAACCTCTGGCTGATCTGGCTGGCCACCCGACCGGCTCGGGTGACCAGGTCACTGCTCAAGTCCCCGAATTCGCTTGGCAATCCCCTTGCTTCAGCCAAGGATTGCAAGCCTGTGATCCAGCCCTCAGCCTGATTGAGCAAACTCGGCAGGGCATTGATGAGCTGCCCGAGTTGGTCGATCAGCAGAGGCACCAGGGTGACGCCCGCGAACACGAGCAGGCTGATGGTGAACAGAGTCACCATCACGATCGCCAACCACCGGGGAAGGCCACGGCTTGTAAGCCAGACGCAAGGAATATCGAGCAGAAACGCGATCAGTGCCGCCGTGAGAAACAGTCCTGGAAACGGAGCCAGCGGAACTGTGAGCTGGCGAAGCACAAAAAGATTGAGGGTGAGCAGAGGCAACGCCAGGCTCCAGCGCATCCAGGCAGGACCATTCATGGGGCGTTGTCTTTTGCTCTCATTGTGGCCGTGGTGTCCAGATAGGCCGCCGATCCGAGCTCGACCAGCCGTTGATCCTTCGCGATCACGGCATCGTGCAGCTGACGTCGATAAGCCCCGAGACGCTCCATCAAGGCGTGGTCTTGGAGCGCCAGAATCTGCGCCGCCAGCAGTCCTGCATTCAGTCCGCCCCCGATGGCGACCGTCGCCACGGGAATACCACCCGGCATCTGCACAATCGAATGCAGGGAGTCCACACCGGAGAGCATGGTGCTGCGCACCGGCACGCCGATCACCGGCAGGGTCGTCAGAGACGCCACCATCCCCGGCAAGTGAGCCGCGCCGCCAGCACCGGCCACGATCACTTGCAACCCGCGGTTGTGGGCCTCACGGGCAAAGTTCACCATCTCCAAAGGTGTGCGATGGGCCGACAACACACGCACCTCCACGGCAACCTGGAGCCCCTCCAGAACCTCAACGGCTGGGTGAAGGGTTGGCAGGTCGGAATCACTGCCCATGATCACGGCCACCCGCGGTGTGATCGATGACTGGACTGGATCGGAAGGCGTCATGGCAACAGGCAAAACGCGCAGAGAGGGCGAGACTTCCATCGTCCCGCACAAGACCGCCCGCATGCGCCGGATCACCCACGTGCGACTGCCTCAATGCGCTGGAACAACACCAAGCCAGGGTCTGCACTGGCTGATCTTGAGTGATCAAGGTGTGATCACCGAGATCGGCCCCATGCCTGCGATGGCTGCGATGGCAGGAGAAAGCTGGAACGGAGACTGGCTCAGTCCACGGGGAATTGACCTGCAGATCAACGGGGGGCTCGGTCTCGCCTTCCCTGAACTCTGCGACGACGATCTCCCTCGACTGCTGCAGCTTCTCGAGCAGTTGTGGCGTGATGGTGTTGAGGCCATCGCCCCGACCCTGGTCACCTGTGGCGTCGCTCCCCTGCGCCGCGCACTCTCCGTGCTGCGCCAGGCCAGAAGCATGCACCACGAGGACCGCTGCCGCTTACTGGGGGCGCACCTGGAAGGTCCGTTTTTGGCGACAGAACGCCGAGGCGCTCACCCGATCGCGCACATTGCGCCACCGAGCCTTGCTGAACTGAACCAGCGGATCGCAGGATTTGAAACAGAGATCGGCCTGGTCACGCTCGCCCCGGAACAACCTGGCGCAGAGCACCTGATCACCCATCTGAACGCCCTCGGAATCACCGTGGCCCTGGGCCACAGCACAGCCACCGCTGAGCAAGCCGCGACAGCCTTTGATCAAGGGGTGAGCATGCTCACCCACGCGTTTAACGCCATGCCGGGCCTCCATCACCGCGCTCCTGGCCCCGTGGGGGAGGCCTGCCGTCGCGGCGGCATCGCTCTTGGACTGATTGCCGATGGCGTTCACGTGCACCCCACCATGGCGGTGTTGCTGCAACGCATGGCCGGCGATCAGACCGTGCTGGTGAGTGATGCGCTGGCACCGTATGGGTTGGCCGATGGTGAACACCGTTGGGACGAACGCGTCCTGCACGTGCAAGACGGAACCTGCCGGCTGGAGGACGGAACCCTCGCGGGCGTGACCCTGCCCCTGCTCGAAGGTTGTTGCCGGCTCGCCCGCTGGAGCGGCGATGCGGATGGGGCGATCTGGGCCGCAACAATGGCACCGAGACGGGTGATCGGCATGGATCACAGCGTTGAAGGACTGGTGGGGCAACCCATCGACCATCTGTTGCGCTGGAACCTCAGCGAGGAGGGTGCATCCCTGGCCTGGCGTGAGGCTGTTTAAGATCCCGCCGACGCACCACCAAGCCGATGACCCCTGAACAGCAGCTGAAGGACAAGCTGGCCGAGAAGCAGGAGGTGAAGGGGTATTTCGAAACCACAGGCTTCGATCGCTGGAATCGCATCTACAGCGAATCCGACGATGTGAACAAGGTGCAGCGCAACATCCGCATCGGCCATCAGAAAACCGTGGATGAAGTGCTGGCCTGGATCAAGGACAGCGGCGAACTCAGCGAGGTGAGTTTCTGTGACGCCGGTTGCGGTGTTGGCAGTCTCAGCCTGCCTCTGGCAGCGATGGGTGCGGGCTCGATCAGTGCCAGCGACATCTCCGAAGCGATGGCCAAGGAAGCGGAACGCCGTGCAGGGGAGGCCGGCCTCGACATGAGCAAGCTCAACTTCTTCGCCAGTGACCTGGAGAGCCTGAGCGGCTCCTTCCACACGGTGTGCTGCCTGGATGTCTTCATCCATTACCCCCAGGCAGCCGCTGAAGAGATGGTGAAACACCTCTGCAGCCTCAGCGAGCAACGGCTGATCGTGAGCTTCGCTCCCTACACCCCACTGCTGGCGATCCTGAAGAGCATCGGCCAGTTGTTTCCAGGCCCCAGCAAAACCACCCGCGCTTACACCTTGAAGGAGGAAGGCATCGTTAAGGCTGCAATGGCCTGCGGCTTTGAACCCGTTCGACGGAGTCTGAACAAGGCCCCGTTTTATTTCTCAAGGCTGATCGAATTTCGCAAGAAAGACTGATCAGGAGCCAAAGCGATTAAAGAGCTTGAACTCCGCGACAGGGGGGGTACCGGGGACGAACATTGCCGTTCCGACGTAACCGTTGTAGACACCACCCTCCCCCACAACAGTTGCTTGATGCTTCATCGGAAAAATATCACTGATCACAAGTTTCATAGCCCCTGATCGATTCATCGACTGCATTTGCTTCTCATTTGCTCGGAGATGCCCCAAGGATCGAACTTGAAGATTGCCATTTTCGAAAATGAAAGTGCCTTGAGCTTTGGTCAAAAACGTCTCTTCTCCATCGACCTTGCGCTGCTCAACAATCTGCTCAAGGCCATAGAAAGACCCGTCAACCTTTTCACAACCTTGATCACCAGGTGAAGAAGCAACCACGAGCTTGTAAGACACAGTATCTCCCACACTGAGCTTGCGATCGTCATTTGCATCAATGAAGGTTCCCTTTTCAACACCACAAAAGGCCACCCTCAAAGTCCTGGTTTCAGGCTTCGAGACCCTCTTTTCACCCGTGGCACACCCTGCCACCAGCAGGAGTGAACTCAAAGCAACAACAGTCAGCGAACGTTGCACAACCAACAACCTAAAAGCAATTCAATCTTGGCAAGCAGCGGTTAACCCGGGGTAAACCGAGACCCGGCCTCACAGCTGAGATGCAGGCCGTTCTCAAACACCAGCGTGTGGGCATGCAACCGATAGCCGCCATCCCCAGGCACTGCAGCAGTGTTGATGCGCTGCTGCGGCAGGTACAGCGGATCGCCGAGCAAGGGTGACCCCAATTGCGCCAGGTGGATGCGGATCTGATGCGGGCGACCGGTGCTGATGGCCACCTCCACAAGATCGCCTTGGCTGCAGCGCCTGAGAAGGCGAAGCTCACTGCGGGCCTGCAAACGCCTGCGCAGAGGCTCTCCATCAGAAGGATCAGGCCCCCAGACCCATCCGAGAAGGGGATGGGAACGCTCGACCACATCGGTGGTCACCACCAACGGCTGATCCGCTCGCAATCCCGCCATAGGCTGCGCCCAGGCCAGATAGGTCTTCCGGCAACCGCCCTCTGGCCGGAACTGCCGTGAAAGCCTGGCCCGTGTTTGCGGTCGGCGCGCACACACCTGAAGCCCTGACGTAAAGCGCCCCAAACGATGCACCGGCTTGGGAGCCTGGCTGGAGCCAGCCAAGCGACTGGTCTCCATCAACAAGGCCGAGAGGGTGTGCTGGAGAAATCCGCCGCCCGGCATCACCGGTAGACCCGACGGCTTGTTGATCACCAACACATCACCATCGTCGTAAACGACGGACCACCGATCCGGAATCGCAGGCTCAAGCCATGGAGGTCGCCGCCATTGCACGACATCCTTTGAGCCCACAGGCACATCGTTCTGAAGACACGTTCCATTCAGAAGCAATTCGCCGGTACGGATGCGGCTCTGCCAAACATCCCTCGACGAATGGCCGTACCGGCTGGCCATCACGGCAGTCAACATCTGGCCCGACTCGGACCTTTCGATTCGATCCGAATACGTCCAGCCCTGATTCAACGCAGCGGGCCGCCAGCCCTTCACTCCACCAAGCGATGCTGCAGGGCGTAGCGCACCAGCTCGGTGCGACTGGAGGTTCCGGTCTTGATGAAGAGGCGACTCACGTATTTCTCCACGTTGCGGATCGACGTTTCCAGCTGCCTTGCGATTTCCTTGTTCATCAACCCCTCGGCAACCAACTGGAGCACACTGCTTTCGCGGGGAGTGAAGGTGTGCTGAACGGGCTCCTGCGCGGGGAGAGCCTCTGCCTGGGCCAGCAATGAACGGATTTCAGTGATCTGCTTCGCGATCTGCCCCATGTCCGCGTCTGCAAAGCGAGCTGCTTCTTGAAGCAGGCGCTGCTGGCGCTGGGCCACGTTGCGAACCCGGGCGACCAATTCATCGGGGTCAAAGGGCTTGGGAATGTAATCATCAACACCCGCGAGATACCCCTGGGTGCGGTCAGCGGTCATTCCCTTGGCCGTCAGGAAAATCACCGGTGTGCCTCCCAGCCGTTCATCAGCCCGCAAGCGCGTAAGCAGCCCGTAACCATCCAGGCGCGGCATCATCACATCAGTGATCACCACATCCGGCAGCAACTGCTGGGCTTTGCCGAAACCCTCTTCACCGTCTACAGCCGTGGTCACCTCGAAACCTTCGTCCTCGAGGTAGGCCTGAACGGCGGAACGCAGCCCCGGTTCGTCGTCCACCAGCAACAGACGAACGGGTGGCTGCTCGGGCACTGAGGCAGTCATGGCCTGATCAAGTCTGGGCGGAATCTAGGTGGGTCAGCCCCCAGGCAACCGCAACACTTCCTGGGATTCGATTAGCAGGGTGGAATAACCGAGTTCTCTGGCTTTATCCGTCAACGAACCAGGATCCTGACCCGCCAGTTCGGGATGGCAGGCGGCCCACCACACCAGATGGTCTTCCCTCGCTGTGGCACGCACCGGGCCACCCGGGTTGAGTTTGCGGATGTAAATCGCTTCTTGATCGCGGGTGACCCGCACTGGCTCTTCGGCACTGCAATCCACCGACTCACTGGGGATCAAGAGATTGTCGGGATACTCCTGCCACAACTTGAATTTGCGCAGCGCCGGGTTGGCCGGATCGCGCTTGATCGCAAAAATGCCCAGGGTGTACTCACCGCCCACATTCCGCGTTTCAAGAACAACCAGATCCGGGGGACGCATGGATTTCATCTGCTCGAGGATCTGTTCGCGGCTGAACCCTTCGGCCATCACGGGTTGCACAGCAGACGCTGCCATCAGGCCCAGACTGGAGATCAAGCACAAGGCACGCATCGCATCGATCACAACGTCACACCATGCTGCCAACAACCAGCGCCGATCTGATCCCAGGCGACCTCATCCAGCTTGACCATCAAGCCACAACCCCGTGCCATCCCCTGGTTGTGAAGGCGATGGAGCCTTGGTGGGAGCAGGACTGGGGCAACGCCTCAAGCCGGCAACACCGACTGGGACTCACCGCAGCGGCAGCCGTGGCTTCAGCACGGAGCAGGCTGGCCTCCCACCTGGGGGTTGAAGCCAACGACCTGATCTTCACCAGCGGGGCCACGGAAGCCAACAACCTCGCCCTTCTGGGCCATGCCCGTGCCCGCGCCCAGGCTGAAGGGCGCTGCGGTCACGTGGTCACCCTGGCCACGGAACACCATGCGGTGCTGGATCCCATGCACCAGCTGCAGCGGGAAGGCTTCGCGCTAACCGTGCTGCACCCGAAGGACACAGGCCTGATCGATGCGAACGCCCTGAAGGGCGTGCTTCGGGACGACACACAGCTGGTGAGCGTGATGGTGGCCAACAACGAGATCGGCGTGGTTCAGCCAATGCGCGAACTGGCGGAGCTCTGCCAGAGCAGGGGCATCACCTTGCACACGGATGCCGCCCAGGCGTTCGGTCACCTCCGCCTGAATCGGGACGAGCTGGGCTGCGATCTCATCAGCCTCAGCGCCCACAAACTGAATGGCCCCAAAGGAATCGGCGCGCTGGTGAAACGCCGCAACGTTTCCATCCAGCCGCTGTTCTGGGGAGGAGGCCAGGAACAGGAGCTGCGGCCGGGGACCTTGCCCGTGCCCTTGATCGTTGGCTTCGCTGCGGCGGCAGACCTCGCACACGCCGACCTGGAGACCAGACAAGACCAGCTCGCCACTCTCAGGGACCAGCTTTGGCAGGGGCTGAAGTCCCGTCATCCCCAGTTGAGGATGAATGGTGCCCCTGAGCCGCGGCTGGCGCACAACCTGAATATCACCGTCCCGGATGTTTCGGGTGTGCGCCTGCATCGCTGCTTGAAGCGCTCACTGGCTTGCAGCAGCGGTTCCGCTTGCAGTCGGGGTCAGCCATCCCATGCTCTTCAGGCCATCGGCCTCAGCCGACGGGAAGCGGAAGCGTCCTTACGCCTAAGCCTGGGGCGAACCACAACCGTTGCCGACATCCATCGCGCTGTGGACGCGATCTCGGCATGCATCACCCAGCTTCAAGGAGAGTGAAAGACTGGGCGAAACATTTTCCGCCCTTCATAAACCTGGAAAAGTCCGTCAAAACGGTTACCTTTCGGACAATTAATTAGTCAGTCCATGACAGCAGCACCTGAAAACGGTCGCCTCCACGTTCTGAAGGCTGTTGAAGATGGCTGGAATGCATTTGCGAAGGCTCCGTGGACCTTCCTTCTTTATCAGGCTCTTGTAGTAGTGATCGCCTTATGCTTTGCATTTTTGGCAACCATTAACGGCCTACGCTTAGCGTCATTTGAAGGGCTTTCCGAGATTCACCCAGCAGGAGCAACCCTTGGCCTAATAATTGGCCTCATTGGTTATGTAATTACTATGCTGTGGGGAGCAATAGGGATTATACGCGGAGCTTGGATCAGCCTTGAAGGACAAAAACCAACCTTTCGAACTTTTACGCGCTGGGATGGCAACGCGACACGCCGCTTATTCATCAAAGGCATCTCATTAATAGCTGTAATTCTGATAATAGCCATTATCACTTTAGTCGCAGGCCTTGGACTAGCCCAGATTAACAGGGGGTTAGCAGTAGCCCCTGCAGCAGTTTTTGTTATTATTTATGTTTACTTAATTATAAATCAAAAATTTCTACCCTTTATTGCACTCTTTGAAAAGAAAACGCCCTTTGAGGCAATAGCTCGGGGTCGCAAAGTGATTGATCCTTCCTGGTGGATGGTTGCCTGGTTCTTCATTGTAGAAGCCGTCTTGTATGCAATCGCAGGACTCTTTCAATACGGCGGATTATTTGTCGTCTTTCCCGTATTGACTTGCATTTCGACTGCAGCTTACCGTCAATTGTTTGGCAAAGAAGATCAGACCGGTCTTCTCAGCGGAAATTAAGCGCAGCAATTTCGAGAAGAACCAGCAGCTCCTGGGCTACCAGGCTCACCAGCAAACCAGCCACCGAACTTTCGATCAATGGATGGTTCCAGGCTGCGAACGGTTCGATGGAAAACCCGCACCTGGGCATTACTGCTGCCGGCGTGATCAAACCAGCCACGGATAGGCGGTAACAGCTCCCAGGCTGCCGCTCTCCGCCCGCAGAACGTAGACGCCATCGAGCCAACATAAGCAGCAGGAAGGGATGGGCCTGTCATCAAGACTCTGAACGCTTCCTAGCGATGCGCAGCTTGGCGCTGCGGCTGCGTGGATTGCGCTCCTGCTCTTCAGCAGAAGCCACCAACGGGCGCCGGGTGATCCTGTCCAGCCGCTCATCCTGGAGAAATGCCGTTTTCACACGCCGGTCTTCCAGTGAGTGAAAACTGATGATCGCCAACAACCCCCCAGGCTGGAGCCAGCCGGGAGCAGAGCTCAGCAGCTGGTCCAGCACCCCCAGTTCGTCATTCACGGCGATGCGCAGAGCCTGAAAGGTGCGCGTCGCTGGATGGATCCGCCCGCGCCGGGCTTTGGGTGGATAGCAGCCGGCGACCGCGTATGCGAAGGAGGCGGTGCCTGCGTAGGGCCCCTGCGCGGCCAGATCCGCCTTGATCCGGCGAGCAATCCGGCGGGACAGGCGCTCCTCGCCATAGGCATAAATCAGATCAGCCAGATCGGACTCCTCCATCCGTTCGATCAACTCCCCTGCCGTCTCCCCATCGCTCTCCGGATTCATGCGCATGTCGAGGGGACCATCGAGGCGAAAGCTGAACCCCCGCGCTGCGACATCAAGCTGGGGACTGCTGACGCCGAGATCCGCCAGCACCAATGATGCCGACTGAGGAGGGCTGTAATCGGCGAAATTCGTGGCCACGATGCTGACCCGTTCCTTCCAGGGGCTCAGACGCGTCGCGGCCGCCGCTCTCGCTGTGGGGTCTTGGTCAAGCCCGATCAAGCGCAAGTCGGGATAACGGTCCAGCAACAGACTGCTGTGCCCGCCACCGCCGAGCGTGGCATCCACAACCAGGCCAGACTGCCAGTGAACACTGGGCTCCTCGTCCAGTGCGTTCAGCAGGACATCGGCCAGGACCGGCACATGCCGAAACGTCGAATCGGTCGCAGGGAGCTGATCGGGCATGGGTCCTTCCTAAGATCCCAGCACGAATGTTTTGTACCGGCCCCATGACGCAGCTGGAAACGCGCACGGAGCCGATGGTGGTCAACTTCGGCCCCCATCACCCCTCCATGCACGGGGTATTGCGGCTGGTGGTGACCCTCGACGGCGAGGACGTGGTGGATTGCGAACCGGTGATCGGTTACCTCCACCGCGGCATGGAGAAGATTGCCGAGAACCGCACGAACGTGATGTTCGTGCCCTACGTGAGCCGCATGGACTACGCGGCAGGCATGTTTTACGAGGCCGTTGTGGTCAACGCCCCGGAGAAACTGGCGGACATCCCCGTACCCAAGCGCGCCAGCTACATCCGGGTGCTGATGCTCGAACTGAACCGGATCGCCAATCACCTGCTCTGGCTTGGTCCTTTCCTCGCTGATGTGGGCGCTCAGACCCCGTTCTTCTACATCTTCCGGGAAAGGGAGATGATCTACGACCTCTGGGAAGCCGCCACCGGCCAGCGGCTGATCAACAACAACTATTTCCGCATCGGCGGAGTCGCCGCCGATCTTCCCTGGGGCTGGCTGGAGAAATGCCGTGATTTCTGCGACTGGTTCGGCCCCAAGATCGATGAATACGAAAAGCTGATCACCAACAACCCGATCTTCCGCCGTCGCATCGAAGGCCTGGGCGTGATCGGGAAAGAGGAAGCCATCAACTGGAGCTTGTCTGGGCCGATGCTGCGTGCCTCAGGTGTGCCCTGGGATCTGCGCAAGGTGGATCACTACGAGTGCTACGACGACTTCGATTGGGATGTGGCCTGGGAGAAGGAAGGCGACTGCTTCGCGCGTTATCGGGTGCGCATTGAGGAGATGCGCCAGTCCCTGAAGATCCTGCGTCAAGCCTGCGACATGATCCCCGGTGGACCCACGGAAAACGTGGAAGCCCGGCGCATGGCCGAGGGCAAAGACAGCGAATTCGCAGGCTTCGATTACCAATACGTGGCCAAGAAAGTCGCCCCCACCTTCAAGATTCCGAACGGTGAGCTCTACACCCGCCTGGAATCAGGCAAAGGGGAGATCGGAATTTTCATTCAGGGAAACAACGACGTCACTCCCTGGCGTTTCAAAATCCGGGCCGCTGACAGCAACAATCTTCAGATCCTTCCCCACATCCTCAAGGGACACAAGGTGGCCGACATCATGGCGATCCTGGGATCGATCGACGTGATCATGGGATCCGTTGATCGCTGATTCCTCCAGCTGGCTCAAATTGACAAAAAAGGTGCGCTTTGGCGACACCGATGCTGCTGGTGTGATGCATTTCCATCAGCTGTTGCGCTGGTGCCATGAGGCCTGGGAGGAGAGCCTTGAGCGTTATGGCCTAGAAGCCCAAGCTGTCTTTCCAGGCTGCCGCGGCCAGGAGCAATGGCCGGCGATTGCCTTACCGGTGGTGCACTGCCGTGCCGACTTTCTTAGGCCGGTGCATGGCGGCGATCAACTGAGCCTGCATCTCACCCCACAACGCCTGGATCCCAGCAGCTTTGAGGTGCACCACCGCTTTCTGCTGGAGCAACAGGATGTCGCCCATGGCTGGATCCGGCACGTGGCCATCAGCACGGAAACACGACGACGCTCTGCCTTGCCGGATGCCATCGAACGTTGGCTGGAAGCCTCTCTGATCGGCCGGATCAGCGAGCTCTGAGGGCTCTTCAGAACAACAGCTTGCTAGTGCTGCAACGCCAGCCATTGGCGCCAACGCTGACGCTCCCACTTGCCGGCCGCAGTGGGCTCCAGATCCGGACAATGCAGCCAACGCCTCGGACGTTCCGCGGCAGGCCAGTCGCACACCAAAGCGATCAGAGACTCCAGCGGAGGCTCGCACCCGCCGCTGATCGACCAACGAAACAGGGCAACCAGCTGCTCGCCCCACTCCAGCTGCGGTTCCCCGAGCATCAAAACAGCATCGAGCGGCAGGCCTCCATGCCGAGCCGCAGCCATCAACCGCTCCTCAAGCTGGGATGGATACACCGTGACCCCTCCAGAGAGGATCGCGCCATCCCGGCGCCCCAGAACATGCAGGTGTGGCTGAGCAGCAGTCTCTGAAAGCCGGGCCCGATCACCGCTCCACCACCAGCCCGCAGGATCGGAGAGCGGATGCACGCTGCCGGCAGAGTCCACCCTGGCCAGGGCCAAGCGATCACAACGCACAGCCAGGGCTCCATCTCCATTCACCTTGAGCTCAACGCCCTCAAGGGGCTGACCACAACCATCGCCGCCCTTGAGAAAATCCCGGGGCTGTTGGGCCGTGACCATCGCAGCGGTTTCGGTTGCGCCGTAACAGGGAGCCAGCTTCAAACCGATCGCGCGCGAAGCGGCAGCCAGATCCTCGGGCAAGCCTGCCCCGCCAACCCAAATCACATCCATGGCCTGCAGCCAACAACAACCGTCGGGGTGGGCCAGCAAACGGCGCAGCTGGGTGGGAACAAGCGACAGCAGCATCGGCCGCTGCCGCCAGCCAGGGTGCTGCACACTCCACTCCAGCAGTCGAGCCGGATGTTTCATCAGCTCGGAGGCCAGCCAGCGATGGGCAGCGTTCCACTGGCGTGCCCGCCACCAGGGCATGAAGCCACTCACATGATGAAACGGGAGCGGATTCCAGACCAAGGCCGTGGTGGGGTCGATGCTGATGCAGCGAAGCCACTGGGCAGTGGCCTGAGCCGAGCGCTCGAGATTGCCAACGGGATGCAGGCAGAGGGAGCGCCCGCCGGTGCTGCCTCCCGTGGACAACACCAGCCCAGGGCCTTCTGGCCACCCAACAGCCTTTGGATGCAGTAAAGCCGGATCCGCCGAGGACTCACGGCCGAGCAGCCGCACCCACTGTCCCTGACCGAGAACCTCCTGCAGGCGGGTGGCGGTGTCCTCCGGGTTCAGGGGATCGCACAGCACGGCGACAGCAGAGGTCATGGCATTGCCTCCGCCGCCTGGGCCCAGACCTGCTCAGGATCAGAGGCGAACAACGGTCCTGAAGGGGTCCACCCCGGTGCCAAGCCGGGGGCAACCGGTGTGGGGCCCTGCTGTTGCACCTGGGCCAGCAGAGCCAGCCAGCGCGCACCGATGCCGGTTTCAAACGCCGTACTCAGCATCAGCTTCGGACGTCCTCGCTGCAGATCCTGAAGCAAGGGTCTCGGATCACCCTCCAACAGCGGACGCCGAACCTGCCAACCCGGCCACTGCTCACGAAGCTCAGGGTTCTGGGCCAGAGATTCATCCAACGCCACGGGGACCCTCTCCCCTAACCGCAACAACCCCTCCAGATCATGGGCCGCCAGCGGTTGCTCCAGCCAGTCCAGACGCGGATCGCCCTCGACGGCATCGGCCCAGCGGTCGGCAGTGTCCCGGTCCCAGCCGCCATTGGCATCCAGACGCAGGCGAGCCTCGTTGGGGAGACGCTCAAGGAGCAGGCCCAAAAGCTGCCACTCCAAAGCCGGCTCAGCAGCAGCCACTTTCCACTTCAACGTGAGCGGCGCCACCCCGCACGAGTCGCCCGAAGCCTCTCCGCGCTGCGCGAGCAGGGCCTCAAGCGCTGCGGGCATGGCATGACCCGCCGGGAGCAGTTGGGCCGATTGCGGCGGAGGGCACCAACACGGACCATGGGCATCGCCCACCACACCGTCGAGCTCGGCCAGGGCAGCTCCGATCGCAAAGGCCAGGGCGGCGGGAAGGGTCGGCAGCAGCGCCTCCAACTCCCCGCGGGAGCGGCACAGCTGCAGGCTCCAAGCGCTGAGCACACGCTCACAGCAGCGTTGCTCGCCAGGCTCGAGCGGAGAGACCTCCCCCCATCCCGCCGAATCGGAACCAGGGGCGACGATCTTGAGTAACCAGCCTCGGCGCTTCTGCCAGCTCCCGCGGGAGGTCACCAGCGGCCGCGTGAGAGCGAAGGCATAGGGACGGAATACCAGCTGCAGGGTCATGCCCTCAGGTCAGCTGCTGAACCACGGCCTCGAACCGGGGTCCGATCGCCAGGCCGAGACTGAGCCCCAACCCATTGAGCGCCTGGAAGCGCAGGGCCAAGAATTTGCTGCCAGAGATCCTCTCGGGATGCCGGTGGTGGTCGCGCAGCAAACGGATGAGCGCTGACGCGGCAGGCAGCCCCAGGCCTCCGAGCAAAGCAGTGAGAGGCCAGTATCCATCCAGAATCGGCACCCATTCCAGAGCGAGGGTGCCCGCGATGAACCAGGGCACGAGCGCCGCAGCGCGGGCCGTTCCCATCCGCACCACGGGCGAGCGCTTGCCATGACGCGCATCCGTCTCCACCTGATGGAAGTGGGAGCAGAACAGCACCAGGGTGGTGGCAAGCGCAGGACCCGAACCGAGCGCCAGGGCTGAGGCCCAGGGAACGCCGACCGTCACGGCGTCAGCCCGCGCCGGCGTGAGCACCATCAGCGCTGCTGCCGTGGCCAGTGGACCAAAGGCCATCCAGCACAGGGGCTCGCCCAGGCCGAGATATCCCAAACGAAAGGGAGGCCCTTGATAGAGGTAACCCAGAAGGCAGCACAGCAACACCAGGGCCAGCACCCAGATGCTGCTGCGCAAGGCGATCGCCGCCATCAGCAGCAACCCGGCCACCAGGGCGCCATGCGCCAGCCGTCGGACAGGGCGTCGTTGTCCCAGCAGCGCCACCACGGAATGGGGTTTGCCCTCAACATCCACCCCGGTGTCCGCATCGAACAGATCGTTGCTGAGGTTTTCCCAGAGCAGCAACAACACGGCTGCCACAAGAAAACCGATGGCCTGTCCCCAACGCACCGGAAGACCGGCGCCGATCCTCCAGCCCAGGGCCAGCAGCATCGGCATCACGGCCACGGAGTACATCGGCCACTTGATGGCCGCCTTCCAAAGACGCTGCCGTTCAGCGTCCGGGGAGTGAAGGGTTGCAACAGCCTGGCGATCTGGCATGGACTGGACCCCTGGAGTCCTCATCAAGACTCATACATTTGAGCAGCACCCTTTCCACACTGCCGCCCGGATGTCGGCCGCGTCCTTCCCAAGCTCGATGGCGATGCGCTTCGGCGATCGGCTCCAGCAGGCCCTCCAGGCCTGGGAGCAGCGCCAGGGTGAGGACTGTGTGATGAGTCTGGCCGTCCCCATCGGCGGCCTCGACCCCCTGCGGCACCTGCCAGGTCTGGAGTCCTGCGACCCCTTCCGCTTTCTCTGGGACGGCGCACCGGGTCTGAGCCTGGCCGCATCCGGTCGCTGCCACCATCTGGATCTTGCCGGTCCGAAGCGATTCGAGCTGGCCCAGCGGTTCTGTGATGCCACCTTGGGCAGGGTCTTGGAAGGATCGCCGGATGCACCGGCCCAAGCCCGATCCCGCATCCTGCTGGCCTTCTCCTTTTTCGAACAGCCCAGCGAACAACAACCTCAGGGAGGCATTCCCTCCGTGCAGGCCGTGCTGCCCCGCTGGCAACTGAGTCGGCAGGGGCGCCAGGGCTGGCTGCGGATCCACGGGGTCGCCCACGAAGCCGAGGACGTTCGGCTGCTGACCGAAACGCTTTGGCTCAGGGCCGAGCAATTGCAGGCCCAGCCTCCGCAGCCAGAGCCATGGCCCGACACGGTGCACGGCAGTCTCCGCCCTGGCGACTGGGAATCGCGCTATGCGTCGGCCCTGGAACGCGGGTTGGAACTGGTGACCCACGGTGAACTGCACAAGCTCGTGCTGGCCGTGCAGCAGTCCATCCAGCTCAGCGCACCCCTCAATCCCCTGCCGCTGCTGGATCGCTTGCGTCACCAGCAAGCCGGCAGCTGCCGCTTTCTCTGGCAGCGGGACGCGCAAGACTCCTTCTTTGGAGCCTCTCCGGAGCGGTTGCTCAGCCTGCGTAACGGACAGTTGCGCAGCGATGCTCTAGCCGGCACCGCCGGTCGGCTCGAAACAGGGGAGTCGCTGCTGAATTCCGAAAAAGACCGCAGAGAGCATGAGCTGGTGGTGCAGGCGATCACCGATCACCTCAAGAGCCTCGGGCTGACCCCCCGCAGACCAAGGCGCCCCCAACTCGCCCGGCACGGACGCTTGACGCATCTCCACACACCGATCACAGCGGCTGGGGAAGGGCAGTTACCGCTAGCCCTGGCAGGCGCCCTGCACCCCACACCGGCGGTGGCCGGTCTGCCCAGACGTCAGGCCATGGGCTGGCTGCGCAGCCTTGAACCCTTCGAGCGCGGAGGGTATGCCGCTCCCATCGGCTGGATCGACAGTGCCGGTGATGCCGAACTGCGGGTTGCCATCCGCTGCGGCCATGCCCACGGCTCTCAACTCGACCTCACCGCTGGAGCCGGACTGGTGAGGGGTTCGGTGGCGGAGCGAGAGCTGCAGGAAGTTGCGCTCAAACTGACCGTGCTGGCCGATCAGTTGGACCTGCAGTCAGGATCCGGAGCGCGGGAGCGCCCGTTGCCGCCACTGCATGGATGACTGATCGAGCACCGTTCCGAACGGCTGCGCCCGTCCGCCGAGATGCTCGCTGAGGAAAGCTTCCACCAGAGCGGTTAGCGCCAGAGCATTGCGCGGATTCGACAGACCATGGCCTTCATCAGGGAACACCACGAAATCAACAGGCAACTGCCGAGCGACCATCGCCTCAGCGATGGTTTCGCTTTCGCTGAGCTTCACCCTGGGGTCGTTGGCGCCATGCACAAGCAGGAGTGGGCGCTGAATCCGATCCACATGACGAATCGGTGAAATGGCATCGAGATCAACGGATCCCACCCCGATCATCCGTTCGAAGATGACGCGGGCCGACTCCCAGTAGGGAGGGATCGATTCAAGAAGGGTGCGCACATTGGAAGGTCCCACCTCCGCAATCGCAGCCGCGAAGAGCTCGGGATCCCGCGTCAGTCCCGCCAATGACGCATAACCGCCATAGGAGGCACCCATGATGGCGATGCGATCAGGGTCGGCGATGCCTTCTGCAATGGCCCAGCGGACGGCATCAACCAGATCGTCTTGCATGCGGCCATACCACTCGCCCTCACCCGCGAGGAGATGGGCCTTGCCGAAACCGGTTGATCCTCTGTAGTTCACGCTGAGCACGTGGTAACCACGATTGGCCAGCAATTGATGGGTGGGATTCAGTCCCCAGTAATCCCTGGCCTGGGGACCTCCATGCACGAGCAACACCAGAGGGCGCGGGCCTTGATCGGGACCCAAGGCCGTGCGGGTGAGATAGCTGGGTAAACGCCGGCCGTCGCGAGCCTGGAGGTTCAGACTCTCCATCGGGCGAAGCGTGTAATCATCCAACCGCGGCTGCACGGAAAACAAGCGCCGACTCTGTTGGAGGTCGCGATCCCAGAGCAGGTATTGCGGACCCCGATCATCGGAGCCGACCACCACCAGCCAGCGGCGATCGTTCAGGTCCTGATCCACCACACCGAAGTCATTGGTCCCTGCCAGCCGCTTCAGCTGATCGATATCCGGCTGAATGGATGGATCCAGCACCACGAGACGGCGGCGCAGATCCACCTCATTCAGGGCAACGGGCCGACCGCTGTCTGGATCACTCAAGGCACCACCAAGGGCACCCGCTGAAGCGCGATACACCAGCTCTGGCGTGCAGGTGTCCCCACAGGTCTTGAGGTGATCCCGACTCCAGCGCACGAGACGGGGAATCTCCTCATTCGTGCTCAAGATCCCGTAGAGCCACTGACCGTTCCGGGTGAACGCACTCGGTCCCGACCCACTGATCGTGTCCTCGAAATTGAACTTGAGAAAGGGCCTCCAGTCGGCCTCACCCGGCGGCCGCAATTCCCAGGCACTGCCACCGTCTGGAAGCACCTGGGAGCGCAACACCGGCTGCCAGACGCCGTCGATCCAATCCACCGACACATTGCGTCCGTCGTCGGTGGAGCGATAGAGCAAACGGCGCTGGCCGTTGTTCACATCGATCACATAAAGATCGTGAAACCGGGGGTCGCGGTCATTGAGACCGACCACAAGCTCGGAGGGAGCGTCCTGATCACCAGCCACCAGGATTGCTTTTACGCCTTTGGCAGGCGTGAGGTCGGTGGCTTCGCCGGTTTTGGGATCGATACGAACCAGCACGGTGTTCTCATCGCCCTCAGCGTCGCGGGATGAGATCAGGTAGCGACCATCCGCCGTCCAACTGGCAGCGCGTTGTGGTCGATCCCGTTGCTGGGTGAGAACCCGGGCCGGAGCGTCGCCATCGAGATCTCGGACCCAGAGATTCAGCACACCACCGGAGGGCGCCAGGTAAGCGATGCGCTGGCCGTCAGGGCTGAGCGAGACGCCGGCGATCTCAGGATTCCCGAACAACACCTCCCGGGGAATGAGAGGCGGGGGAGATCCGGCCAACACCGGACGCAGTGGGGAGGAGAAGGTTCCGATCGCTCCCATCAAAAGAACGGTGCCGAACAGACATCGCTTGTTCACCAGAGTCCATCCACCGTTGCGTGGATTGTGGACGTTCAGCCGAGTTGCTGCAGCCGCTCGATCACCTGATCAGCGAGGGGCTGCTGCATCAGCCGTTCCACCTCCCGAATCCCGGTAGGGCTGGTGACATTGATTTCACTCAGCATCCCGCCGATCACATCGATGCCAACAAAGAACAACCCCTCAGCGCGCAAAGCAGGCGCCAGCGCACTGCAAATCTGCCGTTCCCGTTCGCTGAGTTCGGTGGCCTCCGCTTGCCCCCCCACAGCCAGGTTGCTGCGGAACTCCCCGGCAGCGGGACGACGATTGATCGCTCCCAACGGCTCACCATCCACCAGAAGAATGCGCTTGTCGCCTTCGGACACCGAGGCAAGAAAACGCTGAGCCATCACAGGAAGCCGTTCCTGCTCCGTGACCAGTTCCAGCAGGGCACCCAGCCCCGGCGCTTGCGCTGACACGCGAATGACCCCAAGACCAGCCCTGCCGCCCAGAGGCTTGAGCACGATGTCACCCTGATCCTCGGCAAAGGCCTGCAGTTCTCCAACCCGACCTGAGACCAGGGTGGGGGCCATCCAGCGGCTGAACCGCAAGGCACCGAGCTTTTCATTCCAGCTGCGCAGAGAGGATGGCCTGTTCAGCACGCACACCCCCGCCCGTTCAGCCACATCCAACAAGTGGGTGGCATAGAGGTAAGCCTCATCCACGGGCGGATCCTTCCGCATCCAGATCACCTTGAAGGTGTTGAGAGGCAACCGCTCGGGCTCGCCGGCCCTCACCCAGGGATCGGGCTGGACCGGGGCTGCCATCGCCAGAGGCTCATCACCGAGAGCAATGAGATCGGCAGGCGTGCAGGCCCAAACCTCCAGGGAGGCGCGAAACGCCGCCTGCATCAGCGCCGCTGTGGAATCCTTGGCGGGGTTGATCCGCTCCAGCGGATCGAGCACGAACAGATGGCGCATAACCAGATCGCTGAATCCTCGGCTCAGGAGAGCAGGGCATCGAGTTTCCCGGCCCGTTCAAGAGCATGGAGTTCATCGCAACCGCCGATGTGCTGATCCGCAATGAAGATCTGGGGCACACTGCGGCGACCATTACCCCGTGCTGCCATGGCATCGCGGGCCGGCTCATCACCATCCACGGAGTACTCGGTGTAGGTGACACCCTTGCGATCCAGCAGCTGCTTGGCGCGCACACAAAACGGACAGGTGCGCCAGGTGTAGATCTCGACGCTCGGCATGGAGCACTCATCATGGACCCGAATCTTATGCAGGGCTGACCGGTTCGGAGCGATGGCGATTCACCCACCATCCGCCCGGCAGATCCGCAACGCCCTGCAGGTGGGGTTCGCGGGCTTCCTGGCCACCGGTCTCTTCTTGCTTGCAGGGCCTGAAGCCACCCGAATCGATGCGTTCTATCTGGTGTACGGCGTGGCCCGCAGCCTGCTGCCCACCCCGGAGGCCTCGTTGAAGGCAGCACGGGCAAGGGTTGTGGGCACCCTGTTCGGCGGCCTCGTGGTGATGATGCTGATCCAAGCGTTGAGCAACTGGCTCGCCGTCGGCATCGGCTACGTGCTGGTGAAACTGCTGGGTCGGCGTCTTGGGCTTGATCAAGCCACCTTGATGAATGCGGTGCTCATGGCGGTGCTTCTGGTGGCGATTCCCGATTACCGGGACTTGGGCGGCCTCTATGTGCTGTACCGCACCGGGTGGCATCTGGTTGGGTTGATGCTCGGAATGGCGGTTGAACGGCTGTTCTGGTTTACACCCCTGTTGCAACGCCTTGAGCGCAGTGAATCCGCTCTGATCGCCCAGCTGCAGGATCTCCTGAATCAGGAGCCGGCAGAGCGGGCTCCTGAGTTGATCAGTGCCTATGCATCCCACTGCAGCCTGCGCAGCATCGTGCTGAAGAGTGATCAGGCCGCCATGCTCGGCACCCCCGAATCCCAGCAGCGGCAGGAATGGCTGGAACGGGCCGTGCGCCACGGCGTGGCCCGGCAGCGGGTCCCGCTGCAGCTGGCCTCGATTGATGCGGATGGCTGCCGAGACGCACTGCGCCAGCTCGCCTCGATTGGAGGGGTTGCATGACCACAACGCCGCAACTGGCGCTGGTGCTGCGCAACGGACTGTTGCTGATGCTGTCCCTGGCAGCTGTGGACAGGCTCGGCCTTCCCGAAGGCTTGTTTTTAGCCCTCGCCATCCTCGTGGTTCTCGAAGCGGATCTCGGCGGTGGAGTGATCGCTGGCCGAGAGCGGGTGATCGGATCGTTGATGGGCTTGTTGGCCGTGGTGATCACCGCAGGGATCACCCTGATCCTGCCCCTGCCGGCCAGGGTGTTCAGCGGCCTGCTCCTGGTGCGCCTGTTTGGCTTCGCGGCGGGCTTGAGCAGTGGATTCATCGTGGGCGGCCACGTGGTGGCCGGCAGCTTGCTCCACCATCCCGACAACTGGTGGTACTACGCCTTCTGGCGCACCGCCATGACCATCCTCGGCGTTCTGATCGGCGTCTACATCTCGCGGCATCTCTACAGCCAGCGGTCGGTGAGCCGTTGGCGAGAGCAATGCTGCAGCTGGACCGGGGATCTGGCCGATGCCCTTCGCCACCTCAACGACATCCCTGAGAGGGAGCGGTTGTTCCTGGACCTTCGCGAGCGCCGCAATGCGCTGCGCCGCAGTCTCCCCCAGCTGATCGCCGAACAATCCGTGACCCGCAGCAGGCAGGACAGCGTGCGCTGGGCCCAGGAGGTGCTGCAGCACTGCAGCACCGTGATGAGCTGTTGCAGAGACCTCAGCGCCCTGCTTCAGCACCAACCCGTGCTCACACCGGCCCTGCGTGAATCCGTGCAGGGATTGCAGCGCCTGGGCAGCGAGCGCCTGACAACCCTGGGACAGACCATCGCCATGCAGACCAGTGCACACCACGATGCCTGGTCTCGACTGCGCCTTGCCCTCAACGATGCCGTGGAGGACCTGTTGCAGACGCCGGCCGGCACAGAGTCTGGATCCGACAACTCGGAGCACCAGCAGCGACGGTTGCTGGCCAGCCGCCTGCTGCTGCTCAGCGATGCCCTGGAGCGGATGCCTTGTTCACCACCGAATCGAGGCGTCGCTCACTGAGATAGGGTCTGAAAATCTTGCCTTAGAGCAGCTTTGCTCGATCTCACCGACTTCAAACGCGACCTCTCCGAGCTCACTGACCGCCTGGGCCATGCCCAGGACTGTCTTTGACGTTCCTGCACTGAACGCTCGGCAGCAGGACCTCGAACAACTCGCGGCGCAGCCTGACTTCTGGGACGACCAGCAGAACGCGCAGAAGCAGATGCGGCGCCTTGATGAGGTGAAGGCGATGCTGCAACAGCTCGACACCTGGCAGGGGGCGGTCTCTGATGCTCAGGCCACGCTTGAGCTTTACGACCTAGAGCCCGACGACGACATGCTGGGCGAGGCCCAGAGTGGCCTGACCCAGTTGCGCCGCGACCTGGATCGCTGGGAACTGGAACGTCTGCTCAGCGGTGAGTACGACAAAGAGGGAGCCGTGCTCTCCATTAATGCCGGTGCTGGCGGAACCGACGCTCAAGACTGGGCCCAGATGCTCCTGCGCATGTACACGCGCTGGGCTGAAGACCGTGGCATGAAAGTGACGGTGGACGAACTCAGCGAAGGAGAAGAAGCGGGAATCAAGAGCGCCACGATCGAAATTGAGGGGCGTTACGCCTATGGCTATTTGCGCAACGAAAAGGGGACCCATCGCCTGGTGCGCATCTCTCCGTTCAACGCGAATGACAAGCGCCAGACCAGCTTTGCCGGTGTGGAGGTGATGCCCAAGCTTGAGGAGGATGTCGATATCGACATTCCCGACAAGGATCTGGAGGTCACAACCTCACGCTCTGGAGGTGCTGGCGGTCAGAACGTGAACAAGGTGGAAACCGCTGTGCGCATCCTGCATGTCCCCACGGGCCTGGCCGTGCGTTGCACCCAGGAGCGCTCCCAACTTCAAAACAAAGAAAAAGCCATGGCCCTTCTCAAGGCCAAGCTGCTGGTGATCGCCCAGGAGCAACGTGCTGCTGAGATCGCCGATATCCGCGGCGACATCGTGGAAGCCGCCTGGGGCAACCAGATCAGAAATTACGTGTTTCACCCTTACCAGATGGTGAAGGATCTGCGCACCCAGGAGGAAACCAACGATGTGCAGGGCGTGATGGATGGCGACCTGGACCCCTTCATCCAAGCGTTGCTGCGCCAGGGTGTGGACAGTCCCGGACAGGAGGAAGACAACTGACCATGCCCGAGCAGGAAGGATCCACCACCCCACCCCCGAGTTTCGTCAAACAGGCGATGCGCAACATGGTGCGCAAAGGAAGCAAAAGCCTCTTCCACTTCGGACTCACCGCTGCCGGCTTCATCGGATTCATCCTGGTGGTGGCCTGGCTGGGACGGCCAACCCTGCCGCAATGAGTGCACGTCAGTGCGATCCGGTCGTTCTCGACCTGGCCTTCACGGGGGCTGACGACGCGCAAGTGAACAGCCTTGGGAGATCGGCCTCAACGCAGCGGCTGCAGAACCCTGAGCTCTGGCAGAGCGACCTCTGTCGTTGGCTCGAGACGCTGCGCGAGAACCGCGTCGATCCAACAGTGCCTGAACTGACGGCCTGTGAGGAGATCAGCCTCGGCCTGCAATTCACCGGAGATCAAGAGATCGCCGAGCTCAACGGCCGCTGGCGAGGTCTGCCCCAACCCACGGATGTGTTGTCTTTTGCAGCACTTGAATCGGAGATGCCGCTCCAGCAGACGACAACCCTGGAACTCGGGGACATCGTGGTGTCCGTGCCCACGGCCGCGCGCCAAGCGCTGGAGCAGGGGCACAGCCTGGAACGAGAGCTGCAATGGCTGGTCAGTCACGGGCTGTTGCATCTCCTGGGCTGGGATCACCCCGATGAACCAACGCTGAACGCGATGATCGCCTGTCAGGAGCGCCTGCTTGCCATGGCCGGTAATGTTCAATCCCACGGTGAGATCAACTGTGAAAGAGCAGATGAAATCACTGCTGAACCCTGAAGACGGAGCACCGTTGTCCGAGGAGATCAGCCAACGCAGCACCCACCAGGCCCATCGCGCTGCCCAACGAGGCGCCTGGCGCATTGCTGGCGACCTGCCGGCCAGCTTCCGCTACGCCGCCCAGGGACTGGCCTACGGATTTGTCAGTCAGAGGAATTTCCGGATCCATGTGGGCATCGGTTCGGTGGTCTTTGGCCTCGCGCTCTGGCTTCAACTGCCGGCCATTCAGCTGGCCGTCCTCGTGCTCACCGTGGCCGCTGTCTTGGTACTTGAGCTGCTCAACACGGCGATCGAATCGGTGGTGGATCTGGCCATCGGTCGTCGCTTCCATCCTCTGGCGCGAATCGCCAAGGACTGCGCTGCTGCGGCGGTGTTGGTGGCGGCCATCAGCTCGCTGCTGATCGCCCTGTTGCTCTTGCTTCCTCCTCTGACCCTTCGCCTCAGTCTTTGAACGATGCTCCTCGTTATCGATAACTACGACAGCTTCACTTACAACCTGGTGCAGTATTTCGGTGAGTTGGCGGCCCAGCATCCTCTGGCCGCCGAACTGCGGGTGGAGCGCAACGACGCCCTCAGCGTTGCAGCGATCAGCGCGCTCAAGCCCGATGCCATCCTTCTGTCCCCTGGGCCCGGAGATCCCGATCAGGCTGGCGTTTGCCTGGATGTGCTCAGGCAGCTGTCTCCGCAGATCCCAACCCTGGGGGTGTGCCTGGGCCATCAGGCCCTGGCTCAGGCCTACGGCGGCCGCATCGTCCGTGCGCCTGAACTGATGCATGGCAAAACATCCCCGGTGCAGCACCGTGGGGAAGGGGTGTTCGCAGGCCTGCCGCAACCACTCACGGCCACGCGCTACCACAGCCTGATCGCGGAACGCAGCAGCCTGCCGGCCTGCCTTGAGATCACCGCCGAACTGGAGGACGGCACCGTGATGGGCCTGCGCCACCGCGACCACCACCATCTGCAAGGGGTTCAGTTCCACCCTGAAAGCGTGCTCACCGAAGCCGGCCACAACCTGTTGGCCAACTTCCTGCAGCAAGCGGAAAGTCGCGGGCAGCACTGCTAGCTTCCAAAGCCCTCCGGTACGCCCCCATGACCGATCTCCTGCACCAACGGAGTGCCGGCCGCATGGCCTCGGCACTGGCGGCGACGGCCCTGCTCAGCACACTCGCCATCCCTGCGGCCCGAGCCGCAGGGGTGACCATCACCAGCTACGGCCACAGTGCCCTGCTGATCAACGGAGGGGGCCGCTCAGTGCTGGTGAACCCGTTCAAGGCCGTTGGCTGTGCCAAAGGACTGCGCGAACCGCGCGTGAACGCCACCGTGACGCTCGCCAGCTCAGAGCTGCCCGATGAAGGGGCTCGGATCGGGGGAGGGACGTATCTGGTGAAGCCCGGCTCCTATCGGGTTGGGGGGCTCAACCTTGAAGGATTTTCAGCGCCCCATGACCGTGTCGGAGGCCGACGGTTCGGCAACGCCACCATCTGGCGCTGGCAGCAGGGTGGCCTGAGCTTCGCCCATCTCGGTGGTAGCGCCGCTCCCCTGAGCGGGGAAGACAAGGTGCTTCTCGGCCGCCCCGATGTGCTGATCATCGGCGTGGGCGGCGGCGGCAAGGTGTACGACGGCAAGGAAGCCGCCGAGGTGGTGAGGCAGCTGAACCCACGGCGCGTGATTCCTGTGCAATACGTCAGCGGCGATGCGCCCCAGGGTTGCGACCAAGGAGGCGTGCAGCCCTTCCTCGATGCCATGGGGGGAACAAAAGTGCGACGCGTTGGCACAACGCTGTCCCTTCCTGGGACCTTGGGCGACAACACCGTGATCGATGTGATGCGCTGAGGCTGAGCCTGGATCAGGCGCAGATGCTGCTGTAAGCCCGCCAGAACCGCTGCATCTGCTCGAGGGTACCGATGCTCACCCGCAAGGCACCCTCGAGCTGGGGCTTGCCGGTCATCGAGCGCACGAGGATTCCCTGAGAGCGCAGAGCCTGCTCCACCGCATCAGCAGGCCGCTCTGGCCAAACCAACAGATAATTGCCCCCGTCGCAGTGAAAAACAACACGCGAACGCGTCAATACAGACACGAGCCAGTCACGCGCGCGTAACACTTCCCGCACATAGTGGTCGGTGTAGGCCTGGTCCTCCAGGGCCGCAAACGCCGCCGCCACCGCCAGGCTGTTCACGTCATAGGGACCGGTGACGCGGCCAACTCTGTCCACCACGCCAGGGTGGCCAATGGCAAAGCCCAGTCGCAGCCCGGCCAGACCTGCTGTCTTGGCGAGAGACCGCAGCACCAGCACATTGGCCTGCGTCTGGAAATCGACGACGGGCAGCACGCTATCTCCGGTGAACGCTTCATAGAGCTCATCCACCACCACCAGCGTGTCCGGGGCAGACGCTGCGAGGGCCAGCACCTGATCCGCAGCCAGGCGGGCGCCGGTGGGATTGTTGGGGTTGCAGAGCATCAGAATCCGCGGCTTGCGCGCCAGGGCCGTGCGCAGCGCATCCAGAGGAACCACGAACCCCGGCATGCCATGGGGAATCGCCTCGAGCGCCATCCCCTGCATGGCGGCGCAAGGGGCGTAGTACCCGAAGGTGGGACTCGTGGTGAGCAGGGTGTCCCCGGGAGACCCATAGGCGTGAATCACGGCATGGATGGCCGCATCCACGCCGTTGAACACCCCCACCTGCTGCGGATCCAGGGGATGGGCAAGGCTCGCTTTCGACGCCTTCAGATTGGCGATCAACGCCTCGCGCAGTCCGTCGTATTCCGGATAAACGGCGATGAGTTCCTCAGGGAATGATCGGATCGCCTCCACCACCTTCGGGCTGGGGCCCAGCGTGTTCTCGTTGAAATCCAGGCGCAACAGACCGCGACGCCCTTCCAGGGGAGCGCTGTAGCCCTTGAGGCGTTCCACCTCGGGCCGGGAGTCAGGGGGCGGGAAGGGTGGAGTTGATCCGGTCATAGCCTCAGCAACGCGTCACATCTCCAGCAGCCGGGCCCGCGTGCGGGCATCCACCTCCCGGGCCTCCGCCAGGGTGGTGCCGATGCAGGTCATCCCCAGCTTGCCGTGTTCTGAAAGACAACCGAGAAGGTGAAACACGCTTCCGCTCTCCTTGAGGGCGTCGTAATGCAAACCGGCCTCAGCCACAGCATCGATCAGATCCATGGGCAGCAGACCCCGGAGTTGGGGGTGCATGAAGTTGTCTGTGGCCAGGTAATGCAGCTCACTGCCCTGGGGAGACAGGAAGGCACCGGTGGTGGCATCCATGTGGCCATTGCTGAGAAAGCGCAGCACCTGATGGGGATGGGTGGTGCCGCCTTTGCGCAGGTTGATCTCAATGGCCTGGAGATCCCAGCGATCGCCGAACCGTCGGGCCAGTCCATCCACCGAGAAATGATCCAACGCCCCCAGCGCAGCCAGAGCCTCGCCAACCGCCTGCCCCCAGCGCTGCAACTCGAGCCGGTAGGCCGGATCGGCCGGGAACTGACAACCGAGATACACCTGGCCGGACTCACCGCCGAGGTGCTGCTCATGGGTGGAGAGCACCTCCACGCGGCCGCCGGGATGGATCACCCCCTGCACGCTGGGGGAGGAGATCGCCTCACCACCCTCCAGCCATTCCTCCACCAGTGCCCCCTGATCCTGGAGCTGGCTGCGCCATCCAGCCGCAGGCATGGGCAGGGTCTCCAAAGCCAGCCTGAGGCGATCACGGCGTTCCTGGGGTGAACAGTCGTGAAGCTGCAGCGGCTCGAGCTCAAGCCGGGCATTCCCCTCACCACTGAAGCCCTGATTGAGCTTCACCACCGCCCGGCGCAACCCTGGCTTGCGCTCCAGCAGATCCAGGCAGGCGTCAAGCAGGCCGTCGAAGCTAAACACCAACTCCGATCCATCCGGATGGGGGAGCCCGCAGCGACGGAACAAGGCGCGACCACCGGCCTTGTGGCCCCAGCTGGACAGCTGCGGATCACACCCCATCAAGGGAAGCTGCAACGCCTCGGACAGGCGGCATTCGAGATCGCCGACGTTGTAACAACTCAGGTAACTGCGCCCTGGCCGCAGGCTGTCGCGGATGCGGCTGAGCAGCCGCGGTCGCTCCAGCAACTTGGCGGCCAGGGGGCGGGGGCTGGCGTCATCGGTGTCGAAGAGCTGCAGGCGCTGACGGGCATGGGAAATCGGCACCCCTTGCAGCAACTCCAGGACGGAATCCACCACCAGATCAGGCAGCAGCTTGCTGGTGACAAACACCATGCGCGCCCGCGGCTGGCGCAAGCGGATCAGCTCGAACAGCTGGCGTTCCTCGTAGTGATGCGCCCCCTCCACAAGCGCCATCTGCTCCCGGCTCACGTTGAGGGACGGCATCACCAACACATCCCAGGGGTCGCTCCCTGGTCCCACCTGAGCGATATCGGGTTGCAGCTGGCGCTGCAGATCCTGGAAGGACAACGTCAACCCCACACCTCCACAGACACCTGACCACTCTGATCCTTCAGGTTCCGCATTTCATGATGGAGCGGTGTCGGGGCCATGCCCATGGGAGCCAGCTCCAAATTCTCAAACTCAGCGACGACCGCAACGTTCCGTGCATTCGCAGAGAAAGCGGACTACTCGCTGCTGTCCCAGCTGAAGGCGGATCCCCAGTCCACAACGGACGGACGCGATCACCGGCCCCGGCAGGTGCACTCCGGGCACTACGTGCCGGTGCAGCCGACCCCGCTCCCCGACCCGGCCTACGTCGCCCACAGTTCCGCCCTGTTCGATGAGCTTGGGCTGAACGAATCGCTGGTGCATGACGAGGCTTTTCGCAGGCTGTTTTCCGGAGACCACTCAGCGGCCACCGATCCCATGCGCCCCTGGGGCTGGGCCACTGGTTATGCCCTGTCGATCTACGGCACCGAGTACACCCAGCAGTGTCCGTTCGGGACCGGCAACGGCTACGGCGACGGCCGGGCCATCTCCGTGTTTGAAGGCGTGTTCAACGAGCAACGCTGGGAGATGCAACTCAAGGGCGGCGGACCGACGCCCTACTGCCGCGGTGCCGACGGCCGCGCCGTTCTGCGCTCGAGCGTGCGCGAATTCCTGGCCCAGGAGTTCATGCACGCCCTCGGTGTGCCCACCTCGCGCTCATTAACGCTGTACCTCTCCCAATCCGAAACGGTCGCCAGGCCCTGGTACTCGGAGAACTCGCGCTCCTTCGATCCGGACGTGATGGTGAGCAATGCCGCCGCGATCAGCACCCGCGTGGCCCCCTCCTTCCTGCGGGTGGGGCAGATCGAACTGTTCGCACGCCGTGCCCGCAGCGAGGCCCACCCGGAAGCACGCCGGGAGCTGCAGCTGATCGTGGAGCATCTGATCGAAAGAAATTACCGGCCGGAGATTGATCCGGGCCTGCCCTTCCACCAGCAGGTCATTGCCTTGGCACGCCTCTTTCGCGGACGGCTCACGTCGCTTGTCGCCCACTGGATGCGCGTGGGCTACTGCCAGGGCAACTTCAACAGCGACAACTGCGCCGCCGGCGGCTACACCCTCGACTACGGCCCCTTCGGATTCTGCGAACTGTTCGATCCCCGCTTCCAACCCTGGACCGGTGGCGGGACCCACTTCTGTTTCTTCAACCAGCCCGTGGCCGCAGAAACGAACTTCAAGATGCTCTGGGCGTCGCTGCGCACGCTGCTGGATGGCGACACCCAGGCCCAGGAGGAGCTGGACGCACTGCACGACGGTTTTTCCAGGGCGATGCAAGCGGAGATGGAGGTGATGTGGAGCAACAAGCTGGGCCTGAGCGCCTACGACGAAGCCCTGGTGACGGAACTGTTGCAGCTGCTGGCATCAACCCGAGCGGACTACTGCCGGGCCTTCCGCATCCTGTCGACGCTTCCCAGGGACGTCTCCGAGCTGGATCCCAGCTTCTACCTGCCCCGTTCTGATGCGCTCACAGACCAATGGCAACGCTGGCTGCAGCGCTGGCGCAGCCGCCTGGAAGCCCAGGGTGACCTCCACCAGACGGCCGCGCTGATGCAGCGCGTCAATCCCGCCATCACCTGGCGCGAATGGTTGATCGCTCCGGCTTACCAGCAAGCAGAACGCGGAGACATGCGCCTCATCCATGAGCTGCAGGCGGTGTTCAAAGATCCCTACTCCCCACTCTCAGCAGACCTGACAAGCCGCTACGACCAGCTGCGACCCCGGGAACTCTTCAACGCTGGAGGGCTGTCGCACTACAGCTGCTCATCCTGAGAGGGTTTTGAGCCGGGCTGCCAAAGCATTGCGATCATCTCCTGCCATCAAGGCCAACAGCAACAGCACTCGCGCCTTCTGAGGACTGAGATCACCGGCGGGGAGCAAGCCAAGCTTGGCGTGGTCCTCACAGCGGTGCACCGGCCCCGAACCGCAACGGTTCGCGCGCAGCATCAGGGGCGGTTGACCATCCCACTGCGCCAGGGCATCCCGCTCCACAACCGACAGCTGCCCAGCTCCAGTACCTGTGAACACCAGACCCTGCACCCCAGCGGAGAGCAACGCTGGGATCAACGCCTGGGGAGGCTCCACACATCCATGCAGGATCACCACCTGGGGCCAGACCCTCGGGAGGGACAGACCGGCAAAAAGTGCGGGCTCACTCCGTTCCACTTCAGGCAAATGAACACCGAGATCATCCACCCAGCCCAGGGGGCCTCGACCCGAACTGTGAAAGGCCCCTACCCCCTGGGTGGCGCGTTTGCTGACCGCTCGGGCGCAGTGGATCTGGCCATCCATCACCACCAACACGCCGCGGCCGCGCGCCTCCGCACTGATGGCCACCTGAACAGCCTGGTAGAGGTTGAGAGGGCCATCGGCACTGAGAGCGGAGGCAGGCCGCATCGCTCCCACCAGCACCACCGGCCGAGGGTCATCGATCAGGAGGTGCAGCAGCCAGGCCGTTTCCTCCAGGGTGTTGGTGCCATGGGTGATCACCACCCCCGCCAGGCCAGGATCAGCCGCCAGGGACTGGCGGATCCGTTCCACCAGAGAGCGCCAGTGGCTGAAACCAAGGTCGGCGCTGTCCACATTGGCGATCTGCTCCACCTGGATCTCGGCGAGCAAAGCCAGCTCCGGCAAGGCGTCCAGCAGGCCCTCGGCAGCAATCACCCCCGCGGCGTAGCGGTTGAGCTGCGTTGATTCAGGCGCTGTTCCGGCGATGGTGCCACCGGTGCCAAGCAGGAGGAGCCGAGGATGTTGCATGGCCATCAATCAGGGCGGGCTGGAAACGCGGGAGGGCGGCTCAGCTGGGCATCCGCGGGAGGCTCCCCGTTGAGCAGCGGGGCATCGAGCAAGGCACATTGGGCATAGGGAGAGCGCGGGAACCACTGGTCATTGCGCTGCACCGGCACACCGGCATCCGCACCGCTGCGGTAAGCAGCCAGGTCTGAAAAGAAAGCCTGCAGCACCAACCGTCTGGCGGCCACGGGTCTGAGCTGCGCCGACGGACCCAGCAGCAGCACGATCACCAAGACCGATCCGGCCAAGACAACGCTGCACTGGGTGACACGTCGCTCGCTGCGCTTGAGCGCTGCCGCGAGTTCTGGGATGAGGCGTTCGAGGGTGTGCGCCATGCACAGCAGCAGGAACGGCAGCAACACCATGCCGGCGTACACATGGAACACAAACAGATTTTTCATCAGCACCACCCAGAGGACAGCGGTCCCCCCGGTACTCCAGAGCATCTGGCGACGGAAGGTCAGCGCCTGCTCAGGCAGGGCAGGGGGGATTGGGCCAGCAGCCGGGGAGAGCCGTCTGCGCCTTGCCACGAGGCGCGTCAGCACGAGCACCGCCGCGACCAGCAAGAGCGGCAGCATGAACTCCGTGCTGTAAGCGATCAGTTTGGGCAGCGCCCCCCCCAACCAGCGGGTGCGCTCCAGGGCTCGCTCGGAAAACCCATTCCCGCTGAGGCCAAGTCTGCGCAGAGCTGACTGCACCACCGTGGTGCTGGTCCAGCTCACAGCATTGAGGCGGGCTTCCCAAACGATGTTGTAAGCGGTTGCGACGCCAACGGTTGCGAAGGCGATCGGCACGCCCAGCCACAACCCCCTGCGCCGGCCGGCCAGACCCCGCTGCAACGGCAACACCAGGGAGGCGATCAGCACGACCGCAGACCGACCGCTCAGGGCGGCCAGGCACAGTGCCGCCGAGTACCAGCGCAGATCAGGCTGATCAGGAAGAACCTTGCGCACCACCACGAGCAGCAGCAGCCCGTAGGCCAGCAACGCAGGCTGGTCGAAGTGGAACATGTTGCGGTACTGCAGCACCACCGGAGCGGAGAGCGTGAACAGCAGGGAGGCCATCGCCACCGGCCGGGAGAAACGCAGGGCCCGAAGCCACCACCACAGCACCAGAGCTGTGGCGATAAACATCACATTCATCCACTGCCGAGCCGCATACAGCCAGGCCGCTCCATCGCCGGCCCAGGGCAACAGCAGCCAACGGCTCAAAACCGCGAAGACGATCGGGTAGCGATTGAAGTACTCGAGGTGCGTGGAACCATCTGAAGTCAGCCACTTACAGGAATAACCAACGCCGCCATTGGCCAGGCTGCTGTGACGGGCGATGGCCAGGGAGTGCAGCGACACCCAGTTGAAATGCCCTTTCTGAAAGAAATCGACGATGGCCGGCTCTGACAGAACGAGCACGGCCGCGAGCACCATGGCGATGCCGATTGGCCAGTGCCGGGTCCGCAGAGCTTGCAGCCGTCGATGCATCACATGCGGTCCAGGGTGGGGATGCCCAGCAGGCCGAGGCCCGATTTGAGCGTGTCGGCGGTCAGCCGGCACAGCGCCAGGCGGGAGGGGAGGGCCTCCGCGTCAGCCTTGAGCACCGGCACCTGGTCGTAGAAGCGGTTGAACACCTGGCTGAGCTCGAACAGGTAGCTGCAAAGGCGGTTGGGCAAGAGCTCCTCCTCCACCTCGGCAATCACGGCATCGAACTTGAGCAGCTCGCGCACAAGGGCCCATTCCTGGGGTTCGCTGAATTGCAGCTGGCCCGTCAACACCTCCAGGTCACCCCCTTTGCGGGCGATGCCGGCGATGCGCACCACCGCATAGAGCAGGTAAGGGGCCGTGTTGCCCTGCAACGCCAGCATCCGATCGAAGGAGAACTGGTAGTTGGTGATCCGGTTCTGGCTGAGGTCGGCGTATTTCACCGCCGCCAAACCCACGGTGCCTGCCACATGCTGGATGAACTCCTCCGACTCGCTGCGTTCCTCCTCATTCAGGCGTGAGCGCAGATCGGTTTCGGCGCGCTCGACGGCTTCATCGAGCAGATCCCGCAACCGCACGGTGTCACCGGCGCGGGTCTTGAGCTTCTTGCCGTCCTCCCCCTGCACAAGCCCGAAGGGCACATGCTCGAGGCGAGCGCCCTCCGGGATCCAACCGGCCCGCTGCGCCACCTGGAACACGCCGGCGAAATGATTGGCCTGGCCGGCATCGGTCACATAGATCACCCGGCGTGCGTCATCCCCATCCGGCGCCGCTCCAAAGCGGTAGCGGATCGCCGCCAGGTCGGTGGTGGCGTAATTGAAGCCGCCATCGCTCTTCTGCACGATCACCGGCAGGGGCTTGCCGTCCTTGCCCTGAACGCCTTCGAGGAACACGCACTGGGCACCGTCGTCGGTGACCAGCAGCTCGGCGTCCTTCAAGCCATCGATCACCGCGGGCAGGAAAGGGTTGTAAAACGACTCACCTCGCTCATTGAGGCGAATGTCGAGCCGGTCGTAGATCTTCTGGAACTCCCGCCGCGACTGGTCGCAGAGCAGTCCCCAGGCCTTGAGCGACACCGGATCGCCTCCCTGCAGTTTCACCACCTCCTCCCGGGACGTGGTCTGGAAGGCCTCATCGTCGTCGAAGCGTTTCTTGGCTTCGCGGTAGAAGGCCACCAGATCGCCCAGATCCACTGCATCGGCGGTGTCCAGGGCGTCCGGCGCCACCTGCTTGAGATGAGTAATCAGCATGCCGAATTGGGTGCCCCAGTCACCCACGTGGTTGAGACGCAGCACGGGGTGGCCGCGGAACTCGAGCACCCGCGCCAGGGAGTCGCCGATGATCGTGGAGCGCAGATGGCCCACATGCATCTCCTTGGCGATGTTGGGGCTGGAGAAATCCACCACCACCGGCGCCGCCTGCTCCACTGCAGGCACACCGAGTCGCTGATCTCCCAGCCGTGCTGACACCTCGGCCGCCAACCGCTCGGGCCGGACCGTGAGGTTGATGAACCCAGGCCCGGCGATCTGGGGCTCCAGGCACAGGTCTGTGAAAGCAGGATCAGCCTGCAGTTGCGCAACGATCGCCGTGGCGATCTGGCGTGGCGCCTGCTTCAAGGGTTTGGCCAGGGCAAGCGCACCGTTGGCCTGGAAGTCACCGAATTCGGGTTTGCTCGCTGGCGCCAGCTGGGGGTCGAGCGGTTGCGAAGCCTGTCGGGCGGCCGCTGCCTGCTCCGGAAACGCCCGGTCCATGGCCGCACGCAGCTGAAGATCCAAACGATGGGCGATGCGCAGCATGGAAGAAGCGTTGGGCTTGGCGGGCTCTGATCATCCCGCGGCGCCGGCAAAGCGCATGCTCAGATCAAGCCAGCTGCTGCGCGTGACCGGAGCACTGGTGGAAATCAGATCAATGCCGGTGGCGGCATAGGCAGCAAGGGCATCCGGATGAATCCCTGAAGCCTCCAGCACCACAGGTGCGGCATGGTCACGGCCGCGCGCTTGATCCCGCAGTCTGGGCACCAGCACCGCCAGCTCCTGTGGGCTGAACTCATCGAGCAGCACACCATCAGCTCCTGCCTGCACCGCGGCCATCGCCTCCGCCTCGGTTTCCGCTTCAACGATCACCCGGGCCGGCCAAGGCGCAGAGGCTCTCACCGCTGTGATGGCCGCCTCCACGCCACCGGCCCAGGCCAGGTGGTTCTCCTTGAGCATGGCGGCATCATCCAAGCCAAGCCGGTGATTGATCCCGCCTCCGCAGCGGACGGCGTACTTCTCGAGCTGCCGCAGGCCAGGCGTTGTTTTGCGGGTATCCGCGAGCCGCACACCAGTTCCATCCAGCCCAGCCACCAGGGCTGCGGTGGCCGTGGCGATGCCCGACAGCCGCATGGCCAGGTTGAGGGCCGTGCGCTCAACAGCGACCAGCGCCGTGGCCGCACCCTCCAACTCCAGCACCCGCTGCCCTGAAGCAACCCGCTCTCCTTCAGCCACCAGCAGCCGGACCTGAGCCAACGGATCAAGCGCACGCACCATGGGTTCCAGAAACACCCCACCACAGAACTGTCCGTCTGCTTTGGCGATCCAGTGAGCCGCCCCATGGCAGCCCTGAAGTGCTGATGCTGTGAGATCGCCGCGGCCGAGATCCTCCTGCAACCAGGCCTCCAGCTGCCGTTGGAGCTGAGGTGTGATCGGCAAGGAAACCACCATCAGAGCCAACTGGTCCCGGAGGCTTCCAGTGCGGCCACGGAAGGCCAGGCGCCCCAGCCAAACAGAAGCTGATTGAGACGGTCGATGAGAGCGGGGGTCTCCTTCAGGGCCTGGCGAGCCGCCCATTCAGCCTCCTGAACCTGAGCGTCAGGCAGGTCGAGCGCATCGAGAAGGCGCCGGTAGGCCACACGCTCAGCCGCATTGATGGCACTGTCATCCTCCTCACCCTGGCTGCTGCAAGCCATCTGGAAGGCCAGGGACACCAGGGCCATGCGCTCGTCACTGCCTTGAAGCTGCGCCACCCAGGCTTCGACGTCTGTCTCCTGCTCAGCCTGCAACGCGGCCAGCGCATCCTGCGGATCCTCCAGCGGCAGCAGGCGCGCCGAGAGCTTGCTGAGCAGCGCCCGCTCCTCCGCAGCCACATCACCATCCACACTCGCCACCCAGCACAGCACTTTCAGCTGGGCCCTCTGCGAGGGCTTGAGAGCAGCCAGTGGATCAATCACAGGAGGTTCCGATCGAGACCTTCATTCTGAGGGAGCTGCGGCGCAACAAGACCGACGATGGAGGCAGCCTTGCTCCCCAACGCTGCCATGACCATCCGCGCCGTGCTCCGGCTTGGCCACCCGGCCCTGCGCCAACGAGCCCGTGACATCGAAGACGAGGTGTTCGGAACCCAGCAGCTGCAAACGCTGATCGACGACCTCCTCGAAACGAAAGCAGCCCGTTCCGGCGCCGGGCTGGCGGCACCGCAGATCGATGAGCCCTGGAGGGTGGTGGTGGTGGGCATGGGAGCCAACCCCCGTTACCCCGAAGCACCACCAGTGCCGGAGCGGGTGCTGATCAACCCAGAGATCACACCCCTGAGCGAGGCAACCAGCGCCGGCTGGGAAGGCTGCCTGAGTGTGCCCGGGCTGCGGGGGGAGGTGGAGCGCTGGCAGCGGATCCACCTGAGCTGGCGCGATCCGAACGGTGGCTGGCACCACGAAGAGCTGGAAGGTTTCCATGCCCGTGTGGTGCAACACGAATGCGACCACCTCGATGGCGTGCTGTTCCCCGATCGGTTACGCGATCCCACGGCCTTTGGCTTTGAAGCCGAACTGCAATCGGACGGACGGATCCCCTGAGCCGTCACTTGCCGATGCAAAAACGGGAGAAGATCCGATCGAGCACCGATTCCGTGAGCTCCTCCCCAGTGATTTCACCGAGGCTGTGGATCGCCTGACGCAGATCGATCGTCCAGAAGTCCCAGGGCAAGCCGTCAGCCGCCACCTGCGCACTGCGGGCCAGGGCATCGGCGGCCTGCTGCGCCAAATCACCCTGGCGCTGGTTGAGGGAGAGCAGCAGGGAGCCATCGGCGAGGGCGCCACAACGCTCCAACACGGCTTGCACCAGCTCAGCCTCCCCAGCTCCGGTGCTGGCACTGAGGCGAATGTCGGCAGCAGAGCCGCTGGTCCCCGCGCGCGCATCTGAGACCGCAACATCCACTTTGTTGCCCACCAGCAGATGGGGCACAGCGGCGGGGATGCGCTGCCGAAGGGCTTCATCGTCAGGCGTCCAGCCCACGCTCAGATCAAAGAGAAGCAACACCAGATCGGCACTGGCCAGGGCGTCATGACTGCGGGCAATGCCGAGCCGCTCCACCGCATCGCTCGTCGCCCGGATCCCCGCGGTATCGAGAAGGGTGATCGGCACGCCTTCCAGCACGATCTCGCTCTCCAACAGATCACGGGTGGTCCCGGGCAGGTCGGTCACAATCGCCCGCTCACGCCGGCTGAGCCGATTGAGCAACGAACTCTTGCCCACATTGGGGCGTCCCACCAGAGCCACCCGCAGCCCCTGGCGCAGTGCGGCACCAACCTGTCCGTCCTTCACAAGCTGCTGCAACGCACCACGCACCCTTTGCAACTCCTCGAGCAGAGCTGCTCCATCCAGCGCTGGCAGGTCCTCCTCGAAATCCACCCGGGCCTCCAGCTCACTGAGCTGATCGAGCAGACGGTCACGCAGGGCGGTGATCCGTTTCTGAATTCCCCCATCCACGCCGGCCATCGCCAGCTCTGCAGCACGCTGACTGCGCGCCGCCACCAGATCACTGATGGCCTCCGCACGGGTGAGATCAAGACGACCGTTGAGCACAGCACGCTGGCTGAACTCTCCCGGCAGCGCCCGGCGCACCCCGGGCTGATCCAGCACCCGGGCCAGCACCCGTTGCACGGCGATCACCCCGCCATGGCAGTGAATTTCCACCACGTCTTCCCCCGTGAAACTGCGCGGCGCCAGCATCAACAGCACCAGCACCTCGTCAATCCGCTCGCCGCTCTCCCCCGCCAAAACGTGGCCATAAAGCACCCGATGGCTCTCCCAGGACTGCTGGCCAGGAATGCGCGTGACGGACTGCACGGCAGCCTGCGCCTGGGGACCGGAGAGACGGATCACGGCGATGCCTCCCTGCCCAGGAGCCACCGCGGTGGCCACGGCAGCGATCGTCTGCGCGTCTCGATTGATCTCCTGCATCGAGCAGCTCACCAGCCCCTGCGCTCCTTCCTACGATCACACTCTCCTTCGCGGTGCAGGGGCCGCAGCCAACTCCCATGGGCCGGATGCTGATGGAGGCACGCCAACGCGTGCAAGATGCCCTGCAATGGCTGTGGCAACAGGAGGGCACACCTGGCCAGCGCGCCCGCGGACTGGCTGCGGGGATCTTCTGCGGCTGCTTTCCGATCTTTGGCTTCCAGACCCTTCTGGGCATCGCCCTGGCCAGCGTGGTGCGCGGCAATCACCTTCTGGCCGCAGCCGGCACCTGGATCAGCAATCCTTTCACCTACGTGCCCCTCTACTGGTTCAACTTCAGAGTGGGATCGCTGGTGCTGGGTCCGGGGCGCCCCTGGCCAGGGTTCGACGCGGTGCGCCAAGAAGGCTTCAGCGATGTGGGCTGGAGCGTTCTCACCCGGCTGCTGCTGGGCTCGGCCATCACCGGTGCGGTCTGCGCCGCACTGGGGTGGTGGTTGAGCATTCGCTGGCTGCAGCGCGCAAAGCCATGACCGTGGACGCCGTGCTGCCTGCGGCCCTGATCGCCTCAACGCTGGCTCCCCAACCGCTCAGCCGACTTCCCGCCGATTTACAACCTCTGTGCAAACCTTGCAGAGCAAGGGACTCAGCTCTGGCCCGTCCGGGCGATATCGAGAACATCCGCCATCGAACGGATTTGATCCATGGTGCGCTGCAGCAGATCTGCACTGGCCAGCTCCACGCGCAGGTCAATGCGGGCCGGTTGTCCGAACGCCGTTTTCACGCGGGCGTCACTGACGTTGATCGATCCATCCGAGAGGCGCATCAGAATGTCTTTGAGAATGCCCACCCGATCGATCACTTCGATGCGCAGCTGCACGGGAAAACGCTGACCGCTACCGGCGTTCGCCTGATTCCAGCGCACCGGCAAGCGCCGTTCACTCGGGATCGACTCCACATTCGCGCACTCTTGCCTGTGAATGGTGATGCCATGGTTGCCGAGTGCCACCGTGCCCACAATGGCTTCGCCGGGAAGTGGACTGCAGCAACCGCCCAGGCGGTAATCCAGCCCCTCCATACCGAGAATCGGCACGGTGTCTCCTGGATCCTGCCGAGCTGGCGCTGATTCGGCCTGCGCCACCAGCTTGCGGGCCACATCTTCATTGCTGAGGGGCTTGACCGCCGCGTCGGATTGCAAACGGATTTCTTCCCGCAGCCGGTTGAGCACCTGATGGAGAGTGAGCGCACCGAAACCGAGAGCCGCAAGCAGATCATCGGTGCAATGCATGTTGCAACGCTCAGACACCCGGGTCATCGCTTCGCTGTTGAGCAATGCGTCAAAACCGCTGCGCCCCAACTCGCGCTCGAGCAGTTCCTTGCCGCGTTGAATCGTTTCATCGCGATGGCTGCGTTTGTACCACTGACGGATGCGATTCCGTGCTGTTGGCGTAGCCACGAAATTGAGCCAATCGAGGCTGGGGTGAGCGGTTTTGCTCGTGAGGATGTTGATGAAGTCGCCGTTCTGCAGCGGCGTGGACAGCGGACAGAGACGATCATTGATCCTGACGCCGTGGCAATGATTACCAACCTCGGAGTGGATGCGATAAGCAAAGTCCACAGCCGTTGACCCCTTCCTCAAACCGACAACATCACCTTTGGGAGTGAACACGAACACCTCCTCATCGAAGAGATCTTCCTTAATCGACGCGAGATAATCGTTGTGATCATCAGAGCCGCCCTCCTGCTGCCAATCAACCAGCTGCCTGAGCCAGTTGAAGCGTTCGGTGTCGCCCCCCGCGGCGGGTGAACCTCCTTCCTTGTATTTCCAGTGCGCCGCAATCCCGAATTCCGACACCTGGTGCATCTCCAGGGTGCGGATCTGCACCTCGATGGGCCGATGCCGACCAATCACCGCCGTATGCAGCGATTGGTAGCCGTTGGGCTTGGGCAAGCCGATGTAGTCCTTGAATCGGCCGGGAATCGGCCGGAAGGTGTCGTGCACCACGGCCAGGGCCCGATAACAGGCTTCCACGCTTGGAGTGAGGATGCGCAGGGCCGCCACGTCGTAGATCTCGTGGAAGGCTTTCTGCTGACGTTGCATCTTGGTCCAGATGCCATAGAGATGTTTGGGGCGTCCATTCACCTCGCAGTTCTCAAGACCTGCCGCCGCCAGCCGATCGCTCAGCAGCTGCACAGTGACCCCAAGACGCTCCTCCCGCTCGCTGCGTTTGGTGGCCACCTCCTGCTGCATCTCCCGGAAAGCCTCCGGCTCGAGCAGCTTGAACGAAAGGTCCTCCAGCTCCCACTTGAAGCGGCCGATCCCGAGGCGATTGGCGAGGGGTGCATAGATCTCGCGGGTTTCACGGGCGATGCGCTGCCGCTTCTCCTCACGCAAGGCCCCGAGGGTGCGCATGTTGTGGAGTCGGTCCGCCAGTTTCACCAGCACAACGCGGATGTCGCTGGCCATGGCCAGAAACATCTTGCGCAGATTCTCCGCCTGAGCTTCGGTGCGATTGGTGAAATGCAAGCCTCCAAGCTTGGTGACGCCCTCCACCAGCTCCCTCACTTCCGGGCCGAAATGACTTTCCAGTTGCTCTGGGGTCACATCGGTGTCTTCCACCACGTCGTGGAGGAAGCCAGCTGCGATCACACTGGCGCTGGCGCCGATGTCGCGCAGCAGATCAGCCACCGCCACAGGGTGAACGATGTAGGGATCGCCACTGGCGCGGAACTGCCCTTCGTGAAGCTGGAACGCGAAATCAAAGGCCGCAGCCAGCAGGGCTTCGGAATCAGTGGGGCAGCTATGGCCGATTCCCGGGGGAACGTGATTGATGCATTCACGCAGCCAGTGCGGCAGCTCGATGCCGTAATCGTCGGGAGAGCGGATCTGACGGTCGCGTAACGCCACCAAACCGCAAGCGGGGTGAGCCGGTCGTGGGTCGATCGGCTGAACATCCGGTGCGGAGGTGGCGTTGAGCATCCGTCCTGGCAGATGAATCCATGGTATGTAGCCATCAGCCCCAGCGCCTCCTTCTGCCATGACCGACGCACCTGGGGCCGTTCTGGAACTACGGCAACTGCGCCTGCGTTATCCGGGCAGTTCCGCCTGGACCCTCGACGGCTTGGATCTCCGCCTGGAAGCCGGCGAGCGTCTGGCGCTGGTGGGCCCTTCAGGCTGCGGTAAAAGCACCGTTGCCCGCGCAGCCCTACAGCTGTTGCCCCAGGGAAGCCGCTGCGAAGGAGGTCTCTCGCTCAACGGCCGTGATCCGCGCCACCTGGCGATCCCTGATCTGCGTGCCCTTCGGGGAGACTCGGTTGGCCTGGTGTTCCAGGACCCGATGACCCGGCTCAACCCTCTGATGACAGTGGGGGGGCATCTGCTGGACACCCTGCGGGCCCACCGCCCGGACATGAAGGCTTCAGCGCGGCGGGAACGGGCCGAAGCGCTGCTGGAACAGGTGGGCATCGGTGCTGAACGTTTCAAGGCCTATCCCCATGAATTCAGCGGCGGCATGCGCCAGCGCCTCGCCATCGCCTTGGCCATCGTTCTGCGCCCACCCCTGGTGATCGCTGATGAACCCACCACCAGTCTGGATGTGGCGGTGGCCGGTCAGGTGATGGCTGCCCTGCGCGACCTCTGTGAAGACCTCGGCAGCGCCCTGCTGTTGATCACCCACGACCTGGCGATGGCCCACCGCTGGTGTGAACGCATGGCGGTGCTGGACGGAGGCCAGGTGGCGGAAATCAATCGCAGCGATGTGGTGCTCACCTACCCAAGTTCGCGGGTGGGGCAGCGACTGCTGGCAGCGGCCCGAGCCCGGGAGGGGGGCACAACCCCGGCAGCCCCTGCAGCCACCACCGTGCTGGACGTGCAGGAGCTGCGCTGTTGGCACAACCTGGGGGGACCGCCCTGGGCCCCCAACTGGTTGAAGGCGGTTGATGGGGTCAGCTTTCAGCTGCAAGCGGGAGAAACCCTGGGCGTGGTGGGCGGATCAGGCTGCGGCAAAAGCACGCTCTGCCGCGCTCTGATGGGGTTGACACCCATTCGCGGCGGACGGGTCCAGCTGTTCGAACGCGACCTGTTGCAGTCCCGCGGACGGGAGGCGACAGCGATGCGTCGCTCGATCCAGATGGTGTTTCAGGACCCCCTGGCCTGCCTCAATCCCGCCATGACCGTGGCGGATGCCATCGCCGACCCTCTGCTGATTCATGGCTTGGCGTCCCGAGCCTCAGCGAGAGAACGGGCCCGAGAGCTTCTGGAACGGGTGGGTTTAGGACCAGCGGAACGTTTTCAGAACCGCCTGCCTCGCCAGCTGTCTGGGGGCCAGCAGCAACGGGTGGCCATTGCCAGGGCGCTCGCCCTGGACCCAAAGGTGCTGATCTGCGATGAGAGCGTCAGCATGCTGGATGCAGAAATCCAAGCCGACGTGCTGGCTCTGCTCCGTCAACTGCAGCAGGAGCTGGGACTGGCGATGATCTTTGTCACCCACGACCTCTCGGTGGCCAGCGGCTTCTGTCACCGCCTGATCGTTCTGGATCGCGGCCACATCGTCGAGAGCGGTCCAGGGGATCAGCTGCTGAGCACCCCCCAAGCGGACATCACAAAAATCCTGGTGGATGCCTGTCCGCGGCTGCCGGTCTGACGTCATGGCCGATAGCGCATCTGTAGCGAGTGATCTGGAGCGTGTGCGTTCGATCCGGGCATTGATCGCAGATCAGGATCTTTTGATCTGCCTGTACCCCCATCTATTCGCCGTGAAACAGATGGCACGCCTGGCTGGAATACACAGCCGGCGGCAACGGGTGTTTGTTGAGAGTAGAGCCGACGCTCTGGGCCACCTCCACACCATGACCACGGTTCCTTGGCTTCTGGTGTCCGAGCGCTTGAGCGACAGCTCGGGACTGACGCTGCTCAGCGACTGTCGACGGCTCATCCCCAGCCATCGCAGTTTGCTGCTGCTGAACCGGCCCAGCGCTGAAACCCTGAAGATCGCCCGCCAGCTTGGTGTTGATGCTCTTCTGGATGAGCGCAGTGTGGAGAAGCGTTCCGGTGCACTGATTCAGGCTCTGGCTGCCCTTCAGGAGGGTTCGCGCTACGAAGATCCACGGCTGCAAGACGAGCATCAAGCGCCGCACACCAGCAACAAGACTCTTTCAGGCCGGCAACTCGAGATTCTTGCTCTCGTTGCAGAAGGTCTTAGCAATCGGGTGATCGCGCAACAGCTGCAGATTTCAAGCAACACCGTGAGAGATCACCTGAGCGAGATCATGCTGCGACTGGACGTGAACAATCGCGCCAGCGCGGTGTCATCGGCCTTGCGGCGAGGGCTGATGCCCTAAACCAGACGGCCGATGCGCAAACCCCCCGTTTGGAGGATGGTGAATCACGTCCTTTCTGATCTGAATGGGTAAGCCGAAAGACCCCATTCAGTGCGCATCAACATTGCTTCTGGTCACACAAAGGTGGCGGCCGGTTGCATTTGCTGCATCTCTTCTCGCTGCACTGAAACGGTTGCCTACCCGTTCAACCCATGACTCCCTCCAACACCCTGCAGATCTCCGTCAACGGAAAGCTCTGGTGGGGTGGTTTCACCGCCGAAATCGCCGTACGCAATGCCTCGGACCAGCCATTGGAGAGCTGGAGCACCAGTTTCATCAGTGCCCATGACCTGGACCCTGAGGCCTGGGGAGTGGAGATCACCCGTGAACCCCTGGGAGAAGGCCTCAGCCGCTACACACTCAGAGGAACCTCCTGGGGACAGAGCATTCCCGCCGGAGGGGAGATTCGCGTGGGATTCAATGGCCGCCAGGGCGTCGATCTCGGCAGAGATGGCGCCTTGAGCGAAGCCATGCTGATGACGGAAAGACCACTGGGCGAATCGGTGATGGCCGACGCCGACGCCCACAACCACGCTGCTGAACACACCGCCGAACGCCCTGCTGAACAGGCCTCACCGTCCCATGGCCACAGCACCATGCCTGGCTCTTACACCGACATCACCACCTGGGGGAGCTTCCATGGCGCCAACCACAACTCCGAGCACAACGAACTGGTGGGGGGCCGCACGGCGATCACCACTGAAGCGATGGAGGCCTACAACGACTTACGCGCCTTTGCTGGACTGGAGGCCGTTTCGCTGGAGGATGTTGGTGCGTGGGCTTATGCCCAGGGTTTGACCAACAACGCGCAGGCCTGGGGCGATGACCGCAAAGGCGTTGGCCTCTGGTATGCGATGCAGGGCGCAAAGGTGGGCTGGATCGCGGATGAGACCTACAACCCGCAGATCCTGGCGGACATTCAACGCACCGCCCGCCAAGGCGACACCGACGCGGTGATGGCCATGGTTGAACGCTTCGGCCACGAGGGCTTCGCCAGCTATCTGCGCAGCAATGCGCTCGTGGACACCTTCACCAACACCCTGAAGATGGAGCCCCACTACGGCGGCTGGATGCACGGCCGCACCCATGGGTTCCTCAGCATCGAAGGCGTGGCGATCAACCACGACATCAACCACCTCACGGTGCTGGGCTGGGATCAAAACCAACCGTTCATGAATGACACCTTCGACTACCCGCAGTGGCCTGCGTTGGAGGTGAGCGATGACACCGTGATTAACTACTTTCAGTCGATCGTGACGCTGGGAGACCCGCTCAGCAGTCAACTGGAGAGCCTGGGGGTACCGAACGGGGCTGGGGCGAACGCGACGCCATCTGTTGCGAGCACGCCCTCTGCCTCAGCGGAGACAGGGTCCACAACCGACGACCCAATCACCGGTGAATCGCTCGCTGTGGAGATCAGTGGAGACCGCTGGTGGGGAGGCCTAACGGCCTCACTGGCGCTGACCAACGTGGGCGACCAACGCACAGACAACTGGAGACTGAACTTCATCAGCCCCCATCAATTCACTGGAGAGAGCTGGGGCACGACGATCGAGACCGAGACACTGGCCGATGGTCTGTACCGTTACCAGCTCACGGGTGCTGACTGGGGACAGTCCATCGAGGCCGGAGCAACCATCCGCGTGGGCTTCAACGCTCAATCGGCAGACGCAAGCGAGAGCGGGGGTGTCCTGACCCCTGACATGCTGCTGGCAGTGAACAGCGAGCTGGTGGTGGTCTGAGCCAAAGCGCGGCATGGGGAGGGGCACCAGCATGGACTTGACTGGTGTCCCCAGGACGAGCGCGTCATGCATCCCATGCTCAGCCGGAGTGTCCGTCTGACGATTGGGGCACTTTGCAGCGCCCTGCTGACAGCTGAATGCATTCCGATCAGCCAAGCCCAGGACCTCACGGCTGAGGCCACCGATCCGGTGGATGTGATCTGGTTCCCGAACCCTCCCTACGCCCTCAACGAGAAGGGGATCCCCGCAGGCTTTGAAATCGATCTGTGGCGGATGATTGCTGAAAGCCGGCAGATCCCTTACCGCATCCGCAAAGCCGACAGCTTTGAAGATCTCCTCGCCGCGATCAGCAGCAACCAGGCCGACTTAGCGATCTCAGGCGTGTTGATCAATGAAAACCGCAGCAAAGCCTTTCGGTTTTCCTTTCCCACCGCGAGCAGTGATCTCAAGATCTACACCGTTAACAACGAGGAACCAACAGCCGTCAAATTACTTCGGGTTTTGTTGTCCAGGGAAGTGCTCCTGATCTTCCTGGGCTTGATCCTGATCGCCTGCATCTTTGCGCTGCCTGTTTGGATGATGGAGCGTCACCGGCCAGACCTGGCCGACGAACAGAAGCGCCATCAATTGGTTCTCATTCTTCAGAAAACCCTGTTGCTCTCTACAGACCACACAAAACGCACAAAAACACGCCTCATCTCCATCGCATCACTGTTTGCCAGGGTTCTATTAACAGCCTATTTCGCCTCCTACATCCTCAAAGTCGCCAGCAGCGAACAACTGACCAAAAAACAAAACTTGATCGAAGAGATTAACTTTGAAACCCTTAAAGACACAACGTTTGCAGCGATTCCAGGCTATATCTAAACTTCAATCCTGAAAAGCAACGGTGCCAAAACCATCGAATGCGATGTCGCAGAAACATGCATTCAGCTGCTCAAAACAGGACAGGCTGATGCCAGCCTCGACGACATGCTGACCATGCAAACAACCTTGCCCCTGATGCAGGGAGCGAAGGTCTCCGCTGCTTCAGAGAAGCTCATGACGTTGTTCATGGCCTTTGCATTCTCAAAAAACTTCAGCAAAGATCAGCGCGCTCTCGCCATCAATGACGCGATCGCCAGGAGCTATTACGACGGCACTCACGCGAAACTGAGCAGGATCTGGCTGCGGCCATGAGCCACGAGTCACGAGTCACTCATGGCCATCCATTGACCTTGGCGCTTACGGGAACGACGATCGCCGCCTCAGCACCGCCAGCAGTTTGTCCATCACTGGTGGCAGCGGCGCTTCAAACAGCATCCGTTCCCGTGTGATCGGGTGATCCAGGCCCAGCTGAAACGCATGGAGGGCCTGTCCAGGCAGCTCAATGGGCAGCTTGCGGCAACGGCTGTAGGTGGGGTCCCCCACCACCGGATGGTTCATATGCGCGCAATGCACGCGGATCTGATGGGTGCGGCCAGTATCGAGCTTGAAGCGCAGCAACGAGTAATCACCGAGTCGCTCCTGCAAGCTCCAGTGGGTGCAGGCGTAACGACCGTTCTCGCCACTGACCACCGCATATTTTTTGCGATCGGCGGGATGACGGCCGATCGCCCCCACGATCGTGCCGCTGTCTCCGGCCGGCACCCCATGCACCACGGCCAGGTACTCCCGTGAAGCGATGCGCTTTTGGATCTGCACCTGCAGCTTCACCAAGGCCTCCTGGGATTTAGCGATCACGATGCAGCCCGTGGTGTCTTTGTCGAGGCGGTGCACGATGCCTGGCCTGAGCTTGCCGCTGATCCCCGGCAAGTCGGGGCAGTGATGCAACAGGCCGTTCACCAGGGTGCCGTCCTTGTTGCCGGGGGCTGGGTGCACGGTGAGGCCGGCCGGCTTGTTGATCACGATCAAGTGCTCGTCTTCGAAGAGCACATCCAGATCCATGGCCTCAGGCTTTAGGTAGGGCAGGGGCTCGGGTGGAGGCATCCAAAGCTGCACTTCATCGCCCTGGCGCAGGGGGGTTTTGGCTTTGCCGGTGTTGCCGTTCACCCGCACATAGCCGGCATCGATGAATTTCTGGATGCGGGCGCGGCTCTGCTCACTGCGCTGACTCACCAACCAGCGGTCCAAGCGCATCGGCAGTGGTTTGGGGTAGATCAGCGTCACCAGCTCGCCTTCCCCTTCACCGAAACTGCTCGTGAAGGTTTCCTCCGGCAGCGGCGGCCTGCGCCAGACAGGGCTCATGCCGGCAGCTCCAGGGCAATGCTGCCCAGGGCAGATTTCCGGAAATCATCGAGCAAGCGCTGAGCCATCCGCGCGGTATCTCCTGACGTGTGGCGCTCCGCCACCGCCTCCAGCCAAAAAACCGGATCCTGGGTGGCCCCTTCCAAAGGAACGCCGTAGCGGCTCTCCAGGAGGGCCAAGCCCACTCCTGAGGCCTCCTGCGGCTGTAAAGCCATCAGAAGATTCAGAAAGGCCTGGGCCACGAGCTCACCGTCATAAGCGGCCTGGCCGATGTCGTCACACAACGCCAGATGCAGCGCCGCTTGCTGGTCATCCAACCGCGGCGGCAGCACCCCGGGCGCATCGAGCAGGTCGAGGTCTTGGCCAAGACGCACCCAGCGCAGGGTGCGCGTCACTCCGGCACGCCGGGCACTGGCCACCACCTTCTGCTTCACCAAGCGGTTGATCAATGCCGACTTGCCCACATTGGGGAACCCCAAGGTGAGGGCCCGCACCGGCCGGGGGCGCATGCCGCGGTTGCGCCGCCGCTCGTTGAGCTGATCGCCGGCGCGAATCGCCGCCTGCTGCACCTGCTTCACACCGGTGCCGGCCTTGGCATCGCACCACACGGTGCGCTGGCCGCGGGCTTTAAACCAGGCTTCCCAAGCAACCCGAGCAGCCGGCGTGACCATGTCACGCCGGTTGATCACGAGGAGATGCTGCTTACCGCTGATCCAACGATTGAGGTGGGGATGCCCCGTTGCCAGGGGAATGCGCGCATCGCGCACCTCGATCACCAGATCCACCTTGTCGAGATTGCGCTTGAGCTGCTGCTCCGCTTTGGCGATGTGGCCCGGGTACCACTGAATCGGCGGTGAACTCACGGCACCACCAACACAGGGCAGGGGGCCAACTGGATCACCCGCGACGCCGTGCTGCCGCTTTCAGATTGCAAATTCACACCCCGCGTTCCCATCACAATCACATCCACATTCAACTCGTCGGCCACATCGCAGATCACGAACGCCGGCTTGCCTTCACGCTCCACCACATCGCAGGCGACCCCCGCCTGTTCGAAACGGGTTCTGGCCTCAGCCAGCAAGGTGGCCACCGCCTGATGGTCGTGCATCTCCGGCCGCTCGGGCTGAACCACCGACAGCACCACCAATCGGCTGTTGTGACTGCGGGCCAACTCAAGGGCCTTCGCGGCGGTTTCCGCAGCCTCCCGGCTCTGATCAATCGGGAACAAAACGGTTTCAAACATCGCGACGGCCTCCTGTAGACAGCGCTCTATCAGTCCTAGCGCCGAGGGCAGGGAACTCGGGTTAACCTCACCCCGTTTTCCTACCGCACGACACAACCCCATGGCGAAGCGTTCCCTGGCCAGCCTCAACGCCGGCGACCTGAGCGGCAAACGCGTTCTCGTGCGGGTTGATTTCAACGTGCCCCTGAACGATGCCGGTGCGATCACCGACGACACCCGCATCCGCGCCGCCCTGCCCACGATCAACGACCTGATCGGCAAAGGCGCCAAGGTGATTCTCTCGGCTCACTTCGGCCGTCCCAAGGGTCAGGTGAACGACGCCATGCGCCTCACCCCCGTGGCCGCCCGCCTGAGCGAACTGCTGGGTAAGCCCGTGGCCAAGACCGACAGCTGCATCGGCCCTGACGCTGAAGCCAAGGTGGGCGCCATGGCCGATGGCGATGTGGTGCTGCTCGAGAACGTGCGCTTCTTTGCCGAGGAAGAGAAGAATGAAGCCGGTTTCGCTGAAAAGCTGGCTGGTCTGGCCGAGGTGTACGTGAACGACGCCTTCGGCGCCGCCCACCGCGCCCACGCCTCCACCGAGGGCGTGACCAAGTTCCTCAAGCCCGCCGTGGCCGGCTTCCTGATGGAGAAGGAGCTCCAGTACCTCCAAGGTGCTGTGGATGAGCCCAAGCGTCCCCTCGCCGCCATCGTGGGTGGCTCCAAGGTGAGCTCCAAGATCGGCGTGCTCGAGGCCCTGATCGACAAGTGCGACAAGGTGCTGATCGGCGGCGGCATGATCTTCACCTTCTACAAAGCCCGTGGCCTCTCGGTGGGCAAGAGCCTGGTGGAAGAGGACAAGCTGGAACTGGCCAAGGAGCTGGAAGCCAAGGCCAAGGCCAAGGGCGTTGAGCTGCTGCTGCCCACCGATGTGGTGCTGGCCGACAACTTCGCCCCCGATGCCAACAGCCAGGTGGCTGATGTCACCGCCATCCCCGACGGCTGGATGGGTCTGGACATCGGTCCTGATGCGGTGAAGGTGTTCCAGGCCGCTCTGGCCGATTGTCAGACCGTGATCTGGAACGGCCCCATGGGCGTGTTCGAATTCGAGAAGTTCGCCACTGGCACCAACGCCATCGCCACCACCCTGGCGGAACTCAGCGCCAAGGGCTGCTGCACGATCATCGGCGGCGGTGACTCCGTGGCTGCTGTGGAGAAGGCCGGTCTGGCCGAGAAGATGTCCCACATCTCCACCGGTGGCGGCGCCAGCCTCGAA